>JADHVN010000091.1 GCA_016783995.1 Actinomycetota bacterium | reverse complement strand
AAACCGGTAAAATATTACTGGAAGAAATAGTTAGAAATTACGTTAAACTTTGTAAGGAGTATTGGAATATAAAAACCTGCTAGTTTATCCAGAATTATATTTAAATATTTTTAAGTAAAAACAACCAAAACTTACTATTTTTAGGAAAGCTTATTTATACTTATGAGATCCGAAAGCAAATTGAAGACGAAGACTTAAGTAGTTAGAGTCCTGTATAGTCTCTAAAAAAGTATATTTATTTATAAAAAAGTTCTTTTATCTCTTCATCCAGTACTGGAGTGGGTCCAATTTGTGAGGATACCCATGATCCTAATCTGTTAGCTGAATTGCTCATTTCTTCAAGTGTCCTGCCGTCTATAAAACCTATAGATAGAGATCTTATACTCGAAAGCTGCTCCAAGACAAAAAACGTATTTACCTGTGAAGAACATAGTATTATTGGCGGTCTGGGAAGTGCAGTACTAGAAACTCTGGAAGAGACCAGAGGCATATTTTTAAAAAGAATTGGCATAGGAGATTGTTTCGGAGAATCTGGATTACCTGAAGAGTTATTTGAAAAATATGGATTATCTGCTCATAAAATAGTGGAAACAATAGAGTGCTGGAAGGGCAAAAAAAGACCTGCAAAAAGGAGAGCTATTAGATACTGCTGGAGGTTATACTTATTCCGGACTGGCTGTAGATTTTAAGCTGATGAAGGAAAAAGGTTATATTCCTATTGGACTTTTGGAAGGCAGTCAAGTTAAAATAAATATTAAAAAAGATAAGATTATAACTTTTGATGATGTGAAACTTAATACTAATAGTATAAGATATAATTTGTGGAAAATTCAGGAAAGTCTTTTACAAAAAATATGAATAAAAAAACAGATATCATATGCCTTGGAGAAGTACTTATTGATTTCCTTCCAGTGCAGTCAGGAGTAGCTCTTTCTGAGGTCACAGAATTTAAGAGAGTCCCGGGTGGAGCTCCTGCTAATGTGGCTGTTGGTGCAGCAAAACTTGGACTCTCTTCTGCATTTATGGGCAGGGTTGGTGATGATATATTTGGAAAATTTTTAGTAAAAACTCTTGAGGATAACCAGGTTAATATCTCCCAGGTACAATACGATAAAAAAGCAAGAACTTGCTTGGCTTTTATATCACTTCCTACTCCTAACAGCAGGGAATTTCTATTTTACCGAAACCCCAGTGCAGATATGAATTTAGATTACAGGAAATTCAATAAAAATTTATTGCAAAATGTAAAAATATTCCATTATGGTTCCATAACCCTTATAACTGAACCCAGCCGTTCATCCACTTATAAAGCTATAGATATAGCCAAATCAGCAGGTTCTGTTATATCCTATGACCCCAACCTTAGGAACATGCTGTGGCCTTCGCTGGATATGGCCAAAAAGACTATGAAGCATGCCATGTCTTTTGCGGATGTAGTGAAACTGAATGATGAGGAATTGCAGTTTATAACTGGTGAAACTGAACTTGAGAAGGGTTTAAAAAAGATAAAATCAATGGGTCCCAGGATATGCATAGTGACTTTAGGCGAGAAAGGCAGTTATTATGCTACAGAAGAATTTTTAGGAAAAGTAGATGCTTATAAAGTAGATACGGTGGATGCTACCGGTTGCGGTGATAGTTTCGTTTCGGGAATACTTTTTGGTGTGATAAAAAAGCATATCTCAGCACTGTGTAAAGATGAAAAAGCTCTTTTAGAAGTAATTAGATTTTCCAGTGCTGCTGCAGCAATAACTTCCACACAGAAAGGAGTTATTCCAGCCTTGCCTACTAAGAATGAAGTTGATGATTTTATTTTGAAAAGAAAAAATTAATTTTGTTATATTTTAAAACTTATTACTAAATTATTTTAAAAAACTCCCCTTTCAAACTCTGATAAAGAGACCTGTAGCTTTTATAATATTTCCTATATTTCTTAACGTTATCGCTATTTGGACTAGTTCTATTAACCTCTTTAATTATTCTATCTGCAGCCTCTTTTACGGTTTTATATATTCCAGCTCCCACTCCAGCTAGAATTGCTGCACCATATGAGGGTCCTTCTTCGACATTTAATGTAACAATGGTGATACTGAATATATCAGAAATTATTTGTCTCCATAGTTTTGACCTGGCTCCCCCGCCAAATAAGATAACCTTATCTGATTTAATACCAAGCTCATTCATTAAATTCAGACAGTCGTACTGAGAAAAGGCTACCCCTTCCATAACGGACCTTGCCATATGATTTTTAGTATGGGCGTAGGAGAGACCAAAGAATACTCCTCTGGCATAAGGATCATTGTAGGGAGTTCTTTCTCCTGATAAATATGGTAAAAATATCAGCCCCTCACTTCCTGGAGAAACTGATCCGGCTTGCTGGTTAAGAATATCATAGTCCTGTGGACCAATAGTATCATGGTACCATTTAAAAGATCCTGCAGCAGCCAAAGTTACTCCCATAAGATGCCATTTATTAGGAATAGCATGGCAGAATGAATGTAGTCTTCCCTGGGGATCATATACAGGAGAATCTGAATAAGCAAATACTACTCCGCTAGTTCCAAGGTAATCTGAAATTAATCCTTCTGATACTATACCAGATCCCACTGCACCTCCCGCCTGGTCTCCTGCTCCACCTACTATAGGAATGCCTGCCTTCAGACAAGTTATTTTAGCTGCTTCCGCTGATAAGTAGGAGGTAATTTCTGAAGACTCATACACTTTTGGAAGTAAGCTTTTATTAATGGAAAGCCCTGATAATATTTCTTTAGACCAGTCTCTTTTCTTTATATCTAAAAGTATAGTCCCTGAAGCATCAGACACTTCAGTGGCATACTCGCCTGAGAGCTTATATCTTATAAAATCTTTGGGGAGAAGTATCTGGATTACCTTTTTATAGTTTTCTGGTTCTACTTCTTTTAACCATAATATTTTAGGTGCAGTAAAACCAGTTAATGCTTGATTATAGGATAATTTTATAAAGCCCTCATAACCAAATATATCATAAATTTCCTTGCACTGAGCTTCTGTTCTCTGATCACACCACAAGATAGCAGGCCTTATCACTTTTCCTCCCTTATCTAAAAATACAGAGCCGTGCATCTGACCAGATAGGCCTATAGCTGCAATATTAGATGGATTTATTTTTGATTTAGTAAGAACTTCTTTTATTGTAAATACTGTCGCTTTCCACCAGTCTTCAGGATCTTGTTCTGCCCAGCCAGGCTTTGGAGTAAATAAGGGATATTCTTTAATTGCTGATGCTATTAGTTTACCATCCTCATTTATTAATATACATCTTGTTGAAGAGGTTCCTATATCAAAACTAATAAGGTGGGCCATTTTATACTCTATTCTCCCATTTCAGGGATTCTCTTTATTTCAGGGTCAGTCCAAATATCTGCTTCATCCCTACTTCTAGTGGAAAACTCTGTTATATTTTAATAAAAAAAGTTTCAATAAACAATTTAAACTTTAGAAGCTCTTGCTAGCGCACCGTTTGCTTTATTATTTAAAACAACTACATCATAAGTACCTTAATATATTGGTTTTTATAACCCACAAACTAACTTTCCAGAAAATCTCTTAAAGCTTTGCTTCTATTTGGGCTTCGTAATTTATTTAGAGTTTTAAATTCTATTTGTCTAATTCTTTCTCTCGTAACACCAAATTCCCTTCCAACCTCTTCTAGTGTTTTTGGCTGGCCATCATTTATACCGAATCTAAGCTCTATAATTTTTCTTTCCCTATAATCTAATGTATTAAGTGTCTCTTTTAGCTTGTTTTGAAGCATCTTGAAAGATGCAGCATCTGAAGGTGCTTCTACTTCCGAATCCTCTATAAAATCACCAAGGTGACTGTCACCTTCTTCACCTATTGGAGTTTCAAATGAAACAGGGTGCTGACTTATTTTAATTATTTCTCTTACCTTATTAGGGGTAAAATCCATTTTCTCTGAAATCTCTTCAGGTGAAGGATCTCTACCAAGTTCTTGAAGTAGCTGCCTTTGAACCCTTATCAATTTATTAATGTTCTCTATCATATGGACCGGGATTCTGATAGTTCTAGCCTGATCAGCCATAGCTCTTGTAATAGCTTGTCTTATCCACCAGGTTGCGTATGTAGAAAATTTAAAACCTCTCCTGTAATCAAATTTCTCTACCGCTCTTATCAGTCCAAGATTACCCTCCTGTATAAGGTCTAAAAAAAGCAGACCCCTTCCAATATACTTTTTGGCAATGCTTACCACCAATCTCAGATTCGCCTTTACCAGCAATTTTTTTGATACAGGATCTCCAGCTTCAATTCTCTTTGCAAGTTGCACTTCTTCAAAAGCGGTAAGTAGTCTTATCTTACCAATCTCTTTAAGATACATTCTTACCGGGTCATTAGTAGGATACTTTATCGTAAGATCCGGTCTCTTTTTTAATAGATCCCTATCTGTTTTTATATTTTGAACTTTGGTATCGATATCTTCATCTTCTTCACTTACGATCTCTATTCCCAGATTCTGAATAACGTCATAAATATTTTCAATCTGTTCCTTGGACAGCTCTATATCTGAAAGAGTTTCAGTAATTTCCTCTGTGGTAAGCAGACCATCTACTTTACCTTTACTGATCAGCATCTTTACTTCTTCTAATTTAAACTCTAATCCTCTTTTAATTTTTAATCACCCTAATCCTTATAAATAATCTAAACTTTTTAATTTTTGCCCAGTAAAAATTAATATAATAATTTTAAAAAACATATTTAAATAAAATAACCCTTAAAATTTAAAGGTCATTAAAATAATCAGGTTATGTATTTATAATTTAGTTACATAACTTAGATAAGGTATAAACCCAAAAAATTACAAAGGCTCTCAAATTCAGGATTGTGGATAAAATTGCTTGCAGAATCTTACCATAACTGGGAATTCTAAGAAAACTATCTAAACCTTTTTCTTAATTTTCTTAACTTATAATTAAGATCATCTTTGGGTGTATTCCGGTAATTACCGCTTCTTTTATTTCCACTAAAACTTCTGTTTTCCTGAGGTCTGGCTTCATTTACTAAAAGTTTCCTGTCCTTAAAATTACTCTGGTTAAACTTTTCTATAGCTTTTGCTGCTTCTTCCTCAGTTCCCATTTCCACAAACCCGAAGCCTTTTGATCGACCATCCAGACTTCTAATTACTTTTGCATAAGTTACACTACCTTCACTGGAGAATAGTTCCTCCAGTTCTTTATCTGTAGTAGAGTACTCCAGATTGCCTACATATAGTCTTTTATTCACCTTGATTTCCTTTCACTTATTAAAAATCATCTTTAACAAAAAAACAGAAATAGTATAAATAATGCATAAAAATGCTGATTTTAATTTGGAAGGTTAGCCAAAAAAAATTTCAGACTTATTCCATTAACACATTATCTAACAGTGACACTCCACAGAGCAAGCCCTGCGGCTTCTGCTTAGTTTACTAAGCATTCTTTTTCCTGCTTCAATGTCGAAGGCAACCCTCCAACTCCACAGGCGCCAATTCCGCTGTGCCCCAGCGTATTTTTTACCGATTCATCCCCGCTGCAAGCAGACGGAGTTTTCTCGGCAACTCTTGAATAACCTTACTATTGTTATTATTATACCATAAAAATATCAGCACGTATTCATTATTATACAATTTTGACTTATCGAGAGATTAAAATAAAATGTAATTGGAAATAAATGTTTTTGATTTGTTATATAAATCAAGGATTATAAAAAGTATCATCTAATTACTATTTTAATTCTGGCATCGG
>JADHVN010000090.1 GCA_016783995.1 Actinomycetota bacterium | reverse complement strand
GAAGATGTTGCAGTACTCTATGGTCTGGCCTATTCTTACTATTTTGACTGCCATTCTATCTTCAGGTTTGTACAGGGAAGAGACAGCTTGTGGAGAAAACACTACAAGGTTACAGATGATGTAGATCCTCAGGTAAAAAAGATACTTTTAGAGCTTGGCGTAAAAGTAAGATATGCGCTATCTCCGCAAGCGAAAGGAAAAATTGAAAGGCCCTACAGGTGGCTTCAGGATAGGATTGTAAGAACCTGTGCAAGAGAAGGAGTGACAGAGATATCTGATGGCATAAGAATACTTAAGGCTGAAGCGGACAGATACAACTTCCGCCAGGTACATTCCGTCACCGGCGAGGTTCCCTATTACAGACTTAGAAGGCTTGTAGATGAAGGCAAATCTTTGTTTAGGGAGTTTGTATTGCCAGCACCATATAAGTCTGTAAAAGATGTATTTGCCTTAAGAGATGAAAGGACTGTAAATCCATACAGAAAGATATCTTTTAACAAATTAATATTTCCTATATCAGGGGCTCCTATAAGGGAGAAAGTAAATTTAAGAATTGTGCCCAATATAGAATCTGGGATGGCTGAGATAAGAATGTGGTATAAAGATAATTTAATTGGAACCTGCAATGTTAAAAATGTAGATATTAATTTGCCGAATTTTAAGTAAAAAATATCGGTCTATTTTTGTTGTAGTTAAAGTGCACCTTTAACTTTTAAATAGTGCACTTTTAACTTTTTCCTAACAAGAACTTTAAAAATTAAAATTATTAAATATATTTGCTCTTTGAAAACTAAATAAGTTAAGCAGCTTTCTTAAGAGGCAAGGATTGCATAAATACCTTCGATGATTCATATTTGGTCTTATGCTTTAACATGGAATACATCATCCTGGCAAGCTTTACAGCCACTTTAATTATTGCCTTTTTAGCCGGCATGCCGGCAGATACATTATCATGATAGTATTTCCTGAGCTGGCTGTTATGTTTGATACAGGCCACACTGGAAAGATAGAGCATATATCTAAGCTCCTTGGGACCAGCTTTTTGAATAGTGGGGTTTTTCTTCCTGTACCTACCGGATTCAAATATATTAGGATAAAACCCAATAAAAGAAATAAGCTTATCTGAAGAGGAAAATCTTGATACATCCCCGACATAGCCCTTAAAAGTAGCAATGGTGCCAATACCTACGCCTTTTATGGAGTTTAAGATATCATAGTCAGAAGATCCTCCGGAAGGATCCTCTGGATCAAGGATGGATTTTATCTCGTCTTCTATATCCTTTATTTTTAAGCTTAAAGATGAGATCTCGTCAAGTTGCATGGTAATAGTCATTCCCCTGGACCGGAAGGCCTTTCCGGAGTAGAAACTATCCTTTGCAGCCGATATTAGATCTTTGGCCTTATCAAGGTTAAAATTGCATCCCTGGTATCTTCTAAAGATTTTAACAAGCTTTGAGACACTTGCTTTTGCCATATGGCATGATGTGGGATATTTTGATAAAATATGCATAGATACTTTGGAGAAGGGATGAGAGATTATCTTAGTGTATTCTGGAAATACCAGATAAAGAAGTGATAGTACACTTTTCTTTAGATCTTTCACCCTTCTCTGGAAACTATATTTAATCCTGACAAGCTCCCTGAGCTCCATCATACTATCATCAGAGATATACAGGCTCTCATATTTTCTGCCACAGATGAGTCCAGCTATAGCTGTAGCATCTATTGGATCAGTTTTAATCTTAAACCCCATTGCCTGACGGTACTTTTTTACCTGATATGGATTTAAAAGAATAGGCGTGACATCTTTCTCCTTAAGGTATGAGCACATATTTTCCCAGTAGTTGGAGCTGACCTCCATACCGCAGACTATCTGACCGGTTTTGTAGCTTGAGAGCTTAGACAGAAGCTTTTTAATCCCTTCCTTGGAGTTGGTGATATTAAAGGGCTTAAAGATAGCCTCGCCGCTGTCATCTACTACAGCTACTTTAGAATCTCCTTTGGCAAGGTCGATTCCCACATAGATTTTTTCTTTCATAACTGGTTCCTTTCTCTTTTTGATTGTATTGGCCAAGCAGTTTTCCTGCTTAAAATTCTAACTTGTAGTAAAGCCTCGTTATAATTAGTACTCACAGTTTCTGGAGCCTAAATCATTCTGATAATTACTCTGTAGTTAGTAGCAAGAAAGCAATAGTCTTTAGCAATTGGTCTACCTAAATAGCAGCCAAAAGGAGGAGCAATTTGTCTTTCTGCTTAGCTTTATTTAGTTATATTTATATATTTTATATCAACAATTATTATTAATAAAATTTATCAATAAAATTTATTATCTTATTATACGAGAATACTGTAATAAACAAATAAATTGATAACTTGAAATTTAATTGATAAATTTCTCCCAATAGTAAAATTACATAGATGGGAGAAAATATGAAGGCCAAGAAAAAAGCCAAGCTGGATTTAATCGGTGATGACACTTTAGTAGCTGGAATCGATGTAGGAAAGAGAAACCATTACTGCCGGTTTATTAATGTAAGAGGTTATGAGATAGGTAAAGGATTTAGTTTTTCTAACAATAGAGATGGTATGGAAAAGGCAATATCTAAAATTGAAGAAGCAAAGATACAAAACAACTTAGCCAAAGCTGTAATAGGTCTGGAGCCATCAGGCCATTACTGGAAAGCAGCAGCCCATTATCTATCCAGGAGTGGATACAAGTTAGCTCTGGTAAATCCATATCATATAAAAAGGATAAAAGAAATAGAGGATAATAGCCAGACTAAAACAGATCCCAAAGACAGCCTGCTTATCGCTAAACTTGTAAGAGACGGGGACTTCTTTGATCCTAACCTGGCAGGTGGTATCTATGCGGAGATTAGAAGAATGTACAGGTTAAGACTTAAGGTAAGTAAATCCCTGGTAAAGGAAAAGACAAAATTAAAAATACTGCTAGATGAATATTTTCCTGAATACGAGAGCCTATTTTGCGACATGCTAGGGGCAACCTCAGAGTACCTAATAGATAATTATTTTCTCCCAGAGGTTGTAGCTAAAGAAAATATCCTATCCTTTGCAGGAAAAATTAAAATGATAAGCAGAGGAAAGATAGGTACTTCTAAAGTGCTAAAACTTATAGAATGTGCCAGAGATTCCATAGGGATAAACACAGGTATAGATGCAGCAGTACTGGAAAAAACCTATATACTGAAAGATATTTCAAACCTGAAGCTAAAGCTTGCCTACATAAATAAAAAACTAAAATATTATCTGGACAGGATAGAGTATTCAAAATACCTTTTGAGCATACCAGGAGTAGGTGTGGTCACCGCAGCCGGATTTTTAGGCGAGGTTGGAGATATCTCAAAATACAAAAGCGCAAAGGAGATAATAAAGCTGGCTGGGCTTAATCTTGTTGAGATATCCTCAGGAATAAGGAAAGGTAAAAAGAAGATATCAAAAAGAGGAAACAATAGGCTTAGATGTCTTCTTTATCAGTGCGCAATAGTAGCAATATCTAAAAACAGCCAGATCAAGAAATACTTTTTCTATCAGGCAGAGACAAAAAATAAAATGAAGATGGTAGTAGCAGTGCAATGCAAGCTGGCTAGAATAATGTTTGCTCTTTTAAAATACAGGAAATATTATGACCCTGAAGAAGTTTTGAAAAGTATGGTTGCCCAAGAGGTAGCTTAGGGTTAAAATTAGAGCTTGGTGGGGGATTCTGGTGCCTCCGTAGGGCGTATTTATACGACCCCGTAAACGAGAATTGGAACCCCCACTTTAAGATCAAAACATCGAACGAAGTATTGTAAGGGATTTACTTAAAGGTAAATACCCCGGAAGACATGATAGGGTAGATGTGATCTTACTTACAAGTGGGTACCTTCACTTAGCTTTAATCTCAATAAATATGATTTCTTTATGGGAGGAATTATCAATAAATTTTAATTTGTTTTATTAACTATATTAAGATAGGAGGTTACAAATGGTAGACGAAAAATATGAAAAGGCTAAAAAAAGAGTAGAAGAAATTAAAGGTTTTTATACACATCTGATTGTTTATGTATGTGTAAATATAGTATTAGTTATAATAAACCTGGTTACAAGTCCAGGTGTATTGTGGTTTTATTGGCCACTTATGGGATGGGGTATAGGACTTTTTTTTCATGGAATGGGTGTATTTGTTTTTTCTAAATTCCCTAGCAAGCAATGGGAAGAACGAAAAATAAAAGAAGTAATGAGTAAGATGGATGAAGATAAATAAATATTATCAAGATTAATATAATTTTTAATACTGTAACCTGTTCTTCTGTTTTTAAATACCTATTTCCTCTAAAATTAGGATCAGTAAATTTAAAACTTGTGTTATGTTCATCTCCTACGGTTTCAAGGATTTTTTTACCTTGAATATATAACTTCTGGTCATATACAATTTCTTAGCATAACTGCAATAGCAGAATACTTCGATTTAGCTATTTTTAGTTCCTCACAAAATTTAAGCACTATGTTAAAATCTATTATGCTGGATAGTAAGTGATAAATAAGCTGACATTGCTTAATATAATTTCAAAACCATCAGGATCCCTATTAGTGTTAGCATTTTGGAAAAGCAATTTTAATTGAAAATTATCTCTTCCGGGATCATCTAAAACTTCCTGGATTTCTTCTATTAGCTCGCTACCCGAAATGGTAAAACTTGTACGCTCTGGTGCCATACTTGTCAGATGTGTATAACTGCCTGTCCTGTAGTCACTTCCATCTAGTGAGTCACCGTAATTTACAGCATAAAAATCTAAATCACTACCAAGAAGTGTTGTTGGATCACCTGTACGGCCAAAATGTGTGATAACTACTTCTGCCTCTACAACAGTTTTTCCTGATAAATCATTTACATTAAAGCTTAGATAACCTTTAACATTGCTACCATCAGCAGAATCGCCCACATATATACTAGGTGCTGTACCACTTCCACTTGCAAGCGATACTACTCTACTTTCACCTATATTTCCACTTAAAGCAGGATCAGGCACTACTGTTACATCATCTTGTACATAACCACCGCTTCCTCCTTCTTCATGCCCCACGCTTACAGGTATAACCCTCGTATCTGCTGCCTCTTCTTCATCTGATGCAGCTATTGTTACATCATAATTACCAGCTGTTTCCGGCGCTACCCAGCCAAATTGGGCATGATTATTATCAATTTTTATTACTTCCATTATATTACCCAAATTGTCAGTAGCCGTGTATAGCAATTCGTCATCATCAGGATCTGAAGCCTGTACTTCAAAATTTATACTATTCCCAGTAATCGTAATTACTTCATCTCCTGCTTCAATAGTTACACCATTGGCAATAACCACTTCTATAACTGGAGGATTATTCTCTTCGTCTGGTGGTTCATCTCCTGGTGGTGGTTCATCTCCTGGTGGTTCATCTCCTGGTGGAGTCTCACCTGGTTCAGTACCTGAGGGCTGTTCCCCTCCTGGTTCTGTGCCTGGTGGTTCTAATACTTCCTCTGCTTTTGTACCACACTGAGTACATATTGCAGCTGTGGTAAAAAGGAAGATAATTGTTAAGATAGAAAGAAATACATATAATTTATTTTTTCTCATAATACCTCCAGGGAATTATTATTAAATATATTAACTGCAATTATACAATTTTTAAATATTTTAGTAAAAAAGTAATATAAATGACAGCGATTAATCATCTTCTACCAATTTTACCCCAAATACCTTAAAAAATGGCAACATTTTAACATTAACTTTCAAGACCATTTTCTAAATGGAAGTTTTAGAGGTAAAAATCAGGGCAATTTTTAGCTTTTGGGGTGCC
>JADHVN010000089.1 GCA_016783995.1 Actinomycetota bacterium | reverse complement strand
GAATGTATCAAGCTCTGAAGTCAGACTTCCCTGGACATCAAAAGCAAGGGGTGTCTTTCCAAAAGTTAAAAGATATTTGATAAGGCCGCCTACAAAAGCTCCTTCATGAAGATGGCCATATATGATGGCTGGTTTTTCTTTAAAATACACGGCTGCTGCCTTAAAAAATAGAAGGATGTCTATATAGAATTTATGTATCGATGGGCCTGCTTCCAGTTTTTTGTACCAGGGGATATTTATTATCCTTCTTATATCAAGTCCCTCCAGGTCCCTGCCGTTATGATATGTTACAATAATATTTTGATACCCATAATTTGCCAGTGCCTTCATTTCCCCAAGTATTCTCATATGACAGCCTCTGTCAGCAAAAAATGGTGTTGGGACTATATTAAGTATTTTTTTATTTTTTCTTCTTTTCATTTCCCATCAGCTTCTATCTTTTCGGGCAATTCGGATATTAATCTCTTTCTGATTCCATATGCAACAAAAAAAATTCTACCTTACCATTATGTCATTGTAAATAACAAATCCAACAGAAACAAGTGATTTGTTGTACATCAACCTGTAAAAAGTTTATCAGATAAGGGTTACAATATAAAAGGCGTAACTGAATTTCTTAAACCTAATGCTAAAGATGAGGAAATATTAGATTTAGCATTGATAGGTTTTATGTAAATCAGTACTTGACAAATAGTAGAACTATATGTAAATTAATATTTAACAAATAATAGTATAAATTACAAATTAGTATAATATATATGTTAAAGGAAAGACTACTATTTAACCAAATAAAGAAATACATTGATTCTCCTGAAGCAATTGTCGTAACCGGGATGAGGAGGGTAGGTAAAACAAGCTTAATCAAATTTATATATGACAAAATTGATTCTGATAATAAGATTTTCTTAGATTTGGAGAATCCTTTAAATCAAAAGTATTTTGAAGAGGAAAATTATGAAAAAATTAAATCTACACTTGAATTTTTGGGGATAGATTTTACTAAAAAATCTTATCTTTTTCTAGACGAGATTCAGCTGTTAAAAAATTTACCATCAGTTGTTAAATATTTAATTGACCATCACAGAGTAAAATGTTTTCTTACTGGTTCAGCAAGTTATTATTTGAAAAATTTGTTTTCAGAATCTTTGGCAGGAAGAAAATATCTTTTTGAGCTTTTCCCTTTAAATTTTGAAGAATTTCTATCATTCAAAGAGAGTAATATAAAATTACCTGAGAATCCCAAAGCCATAAGTAAACCTATCTTCAATACTATTTCTAATCTATATGAAGAGTATCTTTTGTTTGGCGGTTTTCCAGAAGTTGTTCTGAAAAAAAATACTAGTGAAAAGAAAAAATCATTAGAAGATATTTTTACTTCTTACTTCCAATTAGAAATATTGAAACTGGGAGATTTTAGAAGAAATAATAAAATTCGAGATTTAATATTACTGCTAATGCAAAGAGTTGGAACAAAACTTGATATTAAAAAAATTTCTAAGGAACTTTCAATTTCTAGGCCAACACTTTACCAGTATCTCTCTTTCCTGGAGGGAACATATTTAATAAAAACCATAAAGCCATTTAGCAAAGGAAAAGATATAGAGGTAAGAAAAACACCCAAAGTCTATCTTTGTGACTGCGGATTGGCAAATAATTTTGCTAAATTAGATGAAGGAACTCTGTTCGAAAATAATATTTTTCAGAATTTAAGGATAAAAGGTGAGGTTAATTATTATCAGAGGAAAAGTGGTCTTGAGATTGACTTTATTCTTAATAGGGACACAGCTATTGAAGTAAAAACAAACCCTTCAAAACAAGACCTAAAAAAGTTATCAAAGATTACCAGTGAACTGGGCATTAAAAAATTCTTTATAGTTTCTAAAAAGTATAGTGACCTAGAGAACATTCAATATGGATTCTTTATTTAAGATTTTAGAATGGGGATTTTTAAAGATCATCAGTTAGTGATTTTTAAACCAATTGTAAGTCAGCCTGAGGCCTTCTTCTATAGATACCTTAGGTTGCCAGCCCAGTGCTTTTTTGGCCAGTTTATAGGAGAGCTGGCTTCTTCTCTGCTCTCCTTCTTTAGGAGGGCCGTGAATTTCTTCAATATCGTCTTTTCCTGATACTTCTTTTAAAATATTAAACAGTTCCACCACTGTAGTCTCTCTACCAGTTCCTACGTTTAGATGGCCGGTAAAATCACTTTCAATAACTTTAAGATTTATATCCACAACATCTCCCACATACACGTAATCTCTGGTCTGAAGCCCATCTCCATTAATAGTAGGATTCTTGCCTTCAAGTATTTTATTTGAAAATATGGCCACTACTCCGGCTTCTCCGTAAGGATCCTGTCTGGGTCCATATATGTTAGCGTACCTTAAGGATATATATTTTAGGCTGTAATTTCTGTAAAAATAGTAAAGATAATTTTCAGTAGCAAGTTTTGCCACTCCGTAAGGAGATATGGGGCTGGTGGGATGCTCTTCATCTGCCGGGAAATATTTTTGCTCTCCGTATACTGTGCCTCCGCTTGATGCAAATATTATTTTATCCACATTATATGTATGGCATGCATTAATCACATTAAGCCCTCCCATTATATTTATATCTGCATCCATCAGAGGATTTTCAACTGATATCCTTACACTTAGCTGGGCGGCATTGTGTATTAAAATATCCGGTTTTTCCTCTTTGAATATACTGTATAATTTTTTATCTCTTATATCACATTTGTAGAATTTAGCTTTTTCTGGTAAATTTTCCTTCCTGCCATTGGAAAGATCATCTACAATAACTACTTTATAGTTTTTCTCCAGCAGCCCATCTGCTACATTTGAACCGATAAAGCCTGCTCCTCCTGTTACAAGTACTTTCAAATTATCTCCCTTTATAATCTTATTATTTATTTAAATATAACTTCCTTTAGTCCTGTACTTCTTTTTAGTCCTGTACTTCTTTTACTAGATAAGTTAAAAATTTTGGATTTTTTATAGGTATATTTTTATAATTTTTTAACCTCAGTAAATGTTTGTCTCCACTGATTATTAAATGAGCATCTCCAGCGACAGCACATTCTAAAATCCTATTATCTGATTCCTTTTCTTTTATAATTTTTAACCTTATAGTAGGATTTACAATCTCACCGATACTGGATATCCTTCTTATAAATTTACTTATATTATGTTCAGGCCACTGAAATTTATTTCGTAATACTCCTGCAGTTTCTGAAATTATCTCTTTAGAAGTTATTAACTTTATTTGATTATTAATCGCCAAATTTAGTATCTTTCTTGGTAGACCTGAGAATAGAAGTGCAGATATAAATACATTTGAGTCAAGTACAATTCTAAGCATAAATTCTACTTACTGTCCTGTTTGTCCAAAATTTCAAAAAGTTCTTCCTCATCTTTAATTTTAAACCTCTTGGCAGTCTCCTCTCCAAATTCAAAAAGCTCTCTCCATTCCTTTTCTGCAATATATTCCGTATAAGTTTTAAACATCTCTTTAAAAATATCACTTTTTGTTTTTTTCTTATCTTTTGCTATCTTTTCTAATTCATCAGCCATCTCCTGGGATAAAGACAGACTTAATACTTTAGTTTTTCTACCCAACTTAAAATATCTCCTTTCTGGTGTATTTATTACAGAGTATTACAATATTTAAAATTCTATCATAGAAATGAAAAACATCCAAATTATACCCAACACGATTCATTCATATCATCAAAGAAATTATTAACAAGAATTTCAGTAATTAAAAATAAGGATTTTTATAAAGTAATTTTTATCTTTATTTAGATACATATTTAGATATAATATCATCACAGAACTTAATAGTTCTTGAAACTACTCCTCATCTATGTATTCTTTATTCCTGATGGCTGGAACGGATAGATCCACATTGCCATATTCTTTAATCCTCATACCTTCAATTTTAAAAATAATCCCCTCTATTTCAGGAATATCTGTTAGAGTATTTACAATTGAGTAAATTATATATTCATCCAGAATTCTGGTGTCCAGACTTTTTTCCAGGAATTCCTGAGAAAAATCTATTTCGGCTATATTCTCATAAGTCTCTACATTAAGCAGCTTTGTTCCAGCCGGTATTAACGGAAAGTGATATGATTGGATAGGACCTTTAAGTAGCTCCTGAACAGCATTTTTTACTGCAATATCCGGACTTCCTGCAATTATGGTTCTCTTTTCAGAAACTAACTTCTTCTCTTCCCCAAGACCGAGAAAATAAAAATTAACTTCCAATCTGGAAGGGTAAACTTTCCCGTCTTCTACACCATTTTTCCGATTTATAAAATAATTCTTTATTTTCTGCCACAAAGACAGACCGCTCCCGCTTTGATCACTGTCTATACTTTCTTCAGTAGTAGTTTTACCAGTATCTATACTCTCTATTTCGTTCTCACCAGAATCTTCTCCGGTAATGGACTCCTCAACACTACTGCTTAACTGACCTGTGTCTGTCTCTGGTAAATCTGATACCATTAATTCGCTTTCATTGTCATTAAAAAGAGAAGAGAATTTATTTTTTACAAAATCAGGATTATCAATACTATAAAAGATAATAAACCCAGCTGCCGCAAGAAGAATTATAATAAAAGTAGATCTTAAAATTGGACTCGGTCTTTTTTTTCTTTTTTTAGCCTGTTTATTTTTGATATTCATAAAATAATATAAATCATAAAATTATTTTCAACACGCGGATAAAAAAGTTATTACTCAAAAGTAATATTACTAAAATAATGGCCATTCATCAATTGCTATAGCCAGCAAATCAGTTGCACTTCAACAGCTTGAAATATTAATATTATTTAGCTGTTTCTATTTAGCTTTATATATCTTTACCAGGCTTGCCTCCGGCTGGCAGTAAAATCTGAACTGTGAATATCTGCCCTCTCCAAGACCCCTGGTTACATAAAGAACAAAATTTTTAAAATAAAAAAGGCCAGAGGCAAATTTTGTCTTTATTTTACATCCTGAAACTACTGCTCCAAGCAGTGGAAGTCTTACCTGGCCTCCATGAGTATGCCCACCAAATATAATGTCAACTTCTTTCCGGGCTAGATTAATTATTGAATTGGTATCAGGTGTATGCATAAGTATTATGCGTAATTTGCCTCTGTTATTTATTTTATGTATTTTTTCTTCCTTTAATTTAAATATACTTTTATAGGCATTTTTATAATCAGATTTTTCTGGCAGTTCTGACCTGTTATCTATAATAGTACTGATATGAGAAAATGCTTTGGCTATATCAATCTTATTGATTATAGGGTCATCAAGGCCGATAATCTCAACATCATCTATACCATTATTACCCACACTGATCCTTCTGCTTTCATTTCTCAAAACTTCAATACCAATGTCTTTTAATCTTTTTGCCATATAGGTAACATCATTTTCTCTTTTATATCTCTTTTTCTTTTTAAACATATTTCTTATAAACTCAACTAAAGCCTTATTATAGTGATCATGTACTCCAAAAACAGCATATTTTCCGTATTTTGCCTTAAGCGGCGAAAGCATACTAATCAAATATTCGATATTTTTATCATTTTCCGTTAAATCACCAGTAATCAAGATAAAATCCACATTTAATTTATTCAGGCTTCTTACAAATTTGAATAATTTTTTTCCTTTAGAATTTTTCCGCAGATGGAAATCAGACAGGTGCAGGAATGTCAGAATAGGTTTAGAGTTGTCTTTAACAGCATGATTATTCTTACCTTTTTCTTTTATTTTATTTTTTTCATCATCCCTTAAAAAAATATTTACTTTAGATAACCCGAAATTGACAGGTTCATATCTAAATGCATAATAGTAAAGTACTA
>JADHVN010000088.1 GCA_016783995.1 Actinomycetota bacterium | reverse complement strand
AAATAAAGCTGGAGTATATTTTCGATGTTGTGGTTCAGTTTCTCATAGGAGAATTTTTCTCCAGGATGAAGACCAAGGGCTTGGATTATCTCGGTGTCGGTAAAATGGGAATTGCCGGAGATCTCGATTGTTTTAATGGTTAATTCGTTTGCGAATGAAATTGATTCCCCCAATAAAAGACTAATACTCAAAATTAGAGTAATAAATACTGTTCTGTATATTTTTCGCAGCATATAATATTTAATAATTCCTCAATTTAATAAACCGATGTCATTACCGACCTAATCGGGAATCCAGTATTTTCATTAGATACTGATGCAATGAGTGTTTTTATTTGCATGATATGACTATTCATCAAACCATTCTTTAGATAGATCTTTCCATTCAGGATTTTCTTTTTCAATTAGTTCAAGTTTCCATTTTCTATTCCATTTCTTCAATTGCTTCTCTCTTTGAATCGCAGCTCGTATATCATTTGTCATTTCATAGTGAACAAGTTTATCAACACCATATTTTTGGGTAAAACCATCAACGGGCTTATTCTTATGCTGATACATTCGATTTTCTAAATTATTAGTAACTCCAATGTAGAGTGCGCCGTTTCTTTTGCTTGCTAAGATGTACACGAAATAAATTTTATCCATATGATGAGACTAACTATATAACTTTTCTGGATTCCCAATCAATCCCCAATCAAGTTGGGGATGGCAATATTGGGAATGACAGTAGAGGGGCTTGTGAATGATAATGGGGGAGTTTTGAAATGATAGCTGAGAGATTCGGCTTTGTGGTTTAATGGTATAAATTTTGTAGAATTTTTCATATTTAATTTTATTTTCCATATCTTGTTTACCTTTGATTTCTTTTTATAATTTTAAAATAGCCAATAAAGTATATTAATATTAACATTAGTAATGTTTACATAGATTTTGATGAAAAGGGATTTTACAATAACTTTAATAGCCAAAATATGTTATTAATATTTATGAGAGAGGTTAAAGAAAATATTATTTGTTTTCTGAATTTAAAAAACAAAAGCACATAATCCATTCAGCAATTACCATAACTATATAACTAACGATTCCTACCTTGTCTCCTACATTTTCGAATAAATGTGATCCAGTAATTTCATCCCAGAACATTAATGGTAAACCAACAGGAATAAAAAAAACAATAATTATTGCGAAAACAGCCACAAAATATAATATTGGACCAACAGCACAAATAACAATAATTCCTAAAAATCTCTCCCATACACTTGGTTCTGTAAAACCTCTAATTATGACCCCCAATAACATACATATGATGATGATAAGTGAACTTAAGTATATAGTTATCAGTTCATTCATTGAATTATCAATTTTTCCAAAATTTTTTATATATAAAGTGAATAAAATTATTGATAGGATTATAATAACACAATTAGATACAACATTAGAGTGATTTTCAGCTTCTGTAATGGATCCACTTTCTAATGTTGTTTGGGAAGGTGATGTTATTGTAGAGGTATGTGATGGATAAGTAGACTGGGATTGAATTGGTAACGACACATCAGATGAAGTCCTCTCTCTTGGTAGCTGCCAATAAAATGTTGTTACATTCTTATTAAGATAAGTAATAAGTTTATCATTGGGGGGAATTAAAACTAAATTATTTTGACCTTTAGGGAGATAACATAATCTCCAAGATCCAACAAATTTATCCTTATACTCATTCTTTGCAATGTCTAAAATTTCATTGAAAGTAGAATTTGGATCCTCATCTTTCACTCTTCTTATCCCACCTACTTTATCAAATATTATAATTGAGCTCATTACATATTTAATGAATTAAGTAAATCGTTTCTATTAAAAAGCCAAGAATAGATAAATTCTATAGGGCTAGAACTATATTTTGAAATTCCATTTTCCCCACATACAATACATTTTGGTGATCCTGATGTAGTAACATATTTCATTTGAATATTATTTGAGTAATAAGTAAAATAATTGTGTTTTATTTTTACATTTGATAAAATTTCTATAGCAAATTTTGTAGTAATACCACCTATAATTTTTTGGCTTTCTAAAGGTGAAAGCGTACAAGCACCTTTATCATTAAAACTATCAGGATTACTTCCACAACAATAGCAAGGATTTCCATTTATATTAAACAATGATACTGAACCCATACTTGCATTCAATGCACTTGAAATAAATGGTTTATTATTAGCTATACATAACATCTGAAAAACAGCTCTTGCACTAAATGTGTCAAAGCATCCAATTACAATATCTGATTTTTTAATGATAGAGTCGAAAAAATTTAGGCGTTTTTTAATGGTAGAAAATTTTGGTTCTGATGCAAAACATGGTACTTCTTTATAAACGGAAACTACATTTATATTTGTCATTTCAGAAAGTTTTTCTTTGACAACTTCAACCTTCTTTTTATAAACATCTTTGATGGTAAAAAGCGGCTGCCGATAAATATTGTACCAATCGACAAAACCGTAATCTACAACTATTATATTACCAACTCCTAAAACAGCTAAATTATAAGCTATTTCGTTCCCTAATAGTCCAACCCCACCAATAAGAACACTTTTTTTATTTAACAAACCTGTGTTATATCCTATTCTGCTAAAACGGTCGGTTCGCAATTGAAAAATAAGTTTTTCATTTAATTCTATACTTTGAATATAAATTGGTATTTCTGGATCTAATAAAGAATCCAAAACCTCTTTGATTGTCATATCATCTGGCAGGATGACTTTTGAGTTCTCTACCAATGTTTTATGTGCAATTTCTTCACACTTATCTTTTTTAAAATAAGTATAGAGAATCGGTTCGTTATTCATATTACAATGGGATTTTATATAATTCGCTAAATCTTTGATAAGTTTATTTTCGTCAAATTCTATTTGTAATGATTCCTCTGAATCCGGATTCTGAATTAATAATTTCCTAGCCATATTAACACCCTATGTTTTAGTGAAATTTTTATAAAATCTCATCTTTTATTTATTATACTTTCTTCTGAAGGTTTAACACTTTTAAAATCAAATGAACAGCCCATTGAACTATATCGCTTAACCTTAAATATAAAAATTTCTTTGATATCTTTTGAATCTCCAGTAGACTTGAAATAATAAAATTTATCAAGCTTCGTTTTATTATGAAAGTGTTCTAGAAAAATATCTTCATACTCGGAACAAATATCTTTATATGGAAAATGTTGCCAAAAACCTACCAAATTCTTATTAGATAAATTATTAGGACGAAATTTTAATATTGAAAATACTTGCGTATCAGAATCCTTTTCCTCTTTTTTATAAAGTAGTGCACACATTTCAGAATAATCATAATTCAAAAACTGTGTAAATATAGAAATGTATTTAGACATATCGTAAGTTTTTAGTTTATTTAGTTTATAATGAGATAATATTTTCATAGTGTAAATATCAAAATGTTTATTTTTAACATTAAGAATTAAATGTACTTTTTGAGTTTTAGGTTCAGGTACATCAGTTTCCAATAACCATTTTTCCTGAAACAAACACTCTTTGTCAATCGTTGAATACTGTGTACCATAACCTGGGGGATGAACATGCCATGTACCGACGATACATTGTGTTGTAGGTGAAATATTTTTTCGCAGATAGCAACGAGCTTCGGTAAATATTTTTAGGCTGAATCTGATAGAACTAGTAGAAGTAATGGCATTTTTATCATACATAAATTTAGTTATATATGTTGTAATTCCATCGAAATAGCCTAATGCAAGTCCTCCAAGTTCCTCAAATTGTGTTTTAGACTTAATAATTCTTTTTGCAAAAACAAAACAATGGTTTAAAGAACTTTTATCAACAACTATTGAAAGATTAGGTCTATTTCCATATTTTTTAAAATGAAGTAGCTTAATATACATCTTTTAAATTTGATAATTGAATTTTAATTGGTTGATTTTTTGTACCATCCATAGTTATAATATTCGTACTTACCAGAGAGAAGAGCACTTTCCATTCCTTTGATAATTCGTAATATGTAAAATATATTTTTTATAGATAATAAAAAAATGTAAAATAATAAATATTACAATTATATTAAACTCCTATACGATACTTCCAAAATAATTCAACAACTAAAACAAGTAGAGGATTATTACATTTTTCTGCCATATCTTTCCAGGGTGTACCGCCTTTATTTTTGTATGTAGTATAATGCAAAATCCCATTAAACCAACATGGATCTTTAGTATACGGAGGTAAAGAGACAACAATTGGAGGTGTATCAGGATAATTAGCGCTTGGTTTTATCTTCCATGTCCTTCTTATTCCTTTATTATCAGGTCCGACAGAATAGATACCAAGACCAGGTCTGTTTTCTTCCAAGTATTTCCAATTTCTATACTTCGGGTTTACAACAATTTTCACTGCATGATTCCCAAAAGCTTGAAGAGAACTTAAACGGGCGCCAACAGGTGAAATTCGCCAATGAATTATGTCGTATAAAGACATAATATCACCAATTTTTTCAGAAGGATCAAGAATATTCCATTTTCCATCTTTATTAACAGAACTTCCCTTTTTATCAGTATAATAAAACATCAGCGGTATTCTTTCCTTTTCATCTATTATATTTGTAGCGGTTCTTTTCACATAAGCAAATATTTTCTCTTTATATTTTTCATAAAGATATTCTGGTATATCGCCTATTATTTTGCCTTGCCATTCTTTTTTTTCTAGGAAATCTTTTGTCCCAATCTCATCATTTTGTAGTATTAGATCTTCTGCTTTCATTTTAATCCTCCTACTAATTTTTTTGAAATATTTACATATAATAGCATTTATTAATAATCTTTTATAATTGTGTCAAACTTCTTAAAATTAATATTTGTTATTTTTATAATCTTTTTAAAATATATCTATTCGATGTAATATTTTTCACACTATCTCTTTATCAAAAAAAATTTCATTAATATCATTACATTTTTTAATTATATAATCAAAATTAAATACACCCTCATATTCACCGAGTAGTATTTTTAAATACTTTTTTTCAATAACTAACTGTCTTTTAAGCCAGTTGTCTAAATTTTCTCCTTTTGAATCACAACGCATCAATATTTCTACATTACCAATATTTATTTTTATCGACCCAAATTCCACAGCAAATTCATAAATTAACTTTCCAATTGGGATATCAATTCTAATATCATTATAATTATCATTACTGATACTAAATGGCTTTATTAGCCTATGTCCGTAATAAAATTTTCCTGGAAATTTAAAATATATTGGA
Source organism: Actinomycetota bacterium (assembly GCA_016783995.1). The sequence goes on along the minus strand of JADHVN010000088.1, from coordinate 664 downwards.
TTTAATCCTTCTGTTCTTGCTAAAGCTACATTTGACTTATCAGCTGTTAAAAAGTAAACCCCTTTATGGAAATCTATTTGTCGTAAGAATTTCTTAAACTGGTCTCTTATTATCATATCACCGCTGGATGTTTTTGTCATTCTTTTGAAAACTCTGTTTTCTTTATTTATTACATTCATATTATAAAAATCATTTCTAAGTCCCTGTAATTCAATTCTTGTATCCAAGACAGGATTAGCTTCTCCTACTATAATTATTGATACTCCAACCATATCAGGATTTTGACTTAATTCAATTATTTCTTGTAAAGCTCTAAAGCCTATTCTACCGGCATGTTTTAAAAAACCTTCATTACTTCTTATATTTGCTGCTTCTTCTAATTCATGCATAACAGCACTTGGTATAACAAATAACAACCAGTTTGGTGTATAAATATACTTTCTACAATTTATTAATGTAAGTGATGGAATTAAATGTTCACTAATACTACAATTATATAATATATTTGTGTCAATTCCTAAGATAATTATGGTGGTATCATATTTTTGGACAGTGCAATAAGTGTGACTTTAGATGGTCAAATGGAGGCTGTTTTATCAGATATTAGGAGACAAAGATGAAGAAACGGAACAGGTATGGTGGAGTATATAAGGCACGAGTTGCA
>JADHVN010000087.1 GCA_016783995.1 Actinomycetota bacterium | reverse complement strand
TAAAGCTGCTCCCGGAGAGTCCAAAGACTTCTTCTACCCGGTTATATTGTCCTTCATCGAAACTCTCAAAACCCCTATCCATACTGTAAAAGGATTTATTTATCTTGATCCCGCAACTATTGATAATGTCTTTCCTGTAAGTAAAAAATCTCTTTGGAATCTTTATTTTTACAGTTTTAGATTTCCTTGAAACCTCAAAATCTTTAAATATTTCTTCACCTACTACCAGCTGTAAATGATTGGGTGAAAGATATGATGATACCTTAAACTGTATCTCCAGGTTCTTATTTAGATTCTCTATTGGTACGGCCAGAATGGCATTATCCTGTGACCAATGATAGATTTTCCCCTTTTCATCTGATTCTGCAGGATAAAATCCATCCAGATACTTAACACTTTCATTTAAAATGCTTCGGTAACTAATATTATTTTCAGCATTACCAGCTTTTACATCATATATTTGAACACCCAGTCTCCTGGATTTTCTACTATCACCCATCTCTTTTTGATTCTTGCTATTTGTAATCAGTTGAAGAGGTAGATAATGGTAATAAAAAACTACTTTAGAGCCCACCACTCCTATTTTAGAATTATCAGTAGATTGCCTGAATATAGACAGCATCTCAGACAGCCAGTCTTTTTCAACTGCACAATCGTTATTTATAAGAGCTATATATTTCCCCTTTGAACGGCTAAATCCTTCATTATTACCTCCAGCATAGCCCTTATTTTCCTTAAGAGCAATTATCTCTACCTGCGGAAATTCTTTTTTCACAAATTTTACAGAACCATCCGTAGAATTATTATCTACCATTATTATCTGGATTTTTTCACGTGAATAATTAAGATCAAGTATGGAATTAAAAAGATTGCCTAAAAATTTCTTACCGTTAAAATTTACAGTGATAATTGATATCAAAGGATCATCATCTTGCGTCAATTAAAAATCTCACCTTACTTTCGGTTTGAAATATCATCCTCTGGAAATTACAATCACGCCTATAGTTATTATAAGCGCGCCTGCCCAGCGGATGGGGTTCACATCCTCTTTTAATATAAATTTTGAAAGGACAAGTACCATTACATATGTAAAACCAATAAATGGGTAAGCAAAACTCAAGTCCACTGCGGATAACACTACCAGCCATATTGCAGCTGAAATAACATATAAAAATAAACCGGATATTACCAGAGGGCTTTTTATTACCCCAAAAAATAACTGCTTTAGAGCATCCAAATTGCTGAAATTAACCATTCCAATACGGTTTATACCTATCTTTAGTAATATCTGTCCGGCAACAGCTATGGAAATACTGAACAAAATAAGTAAGATAGAACTTCCCAAACTCATTTTATTTCTCTCCTTAATCATAGTTTTACTGTATTTTTATAACAGACAAAATAGTTAAAATCTATGTCATTTTTGCTAAATAATACTTATTAGACACAGTAAGACCCATTATCCTGTCAATGTTTTCAAAATCCCTCAACAATACCTCAAGTTTCTGGTCTATATCTATCTCTAGTCCTGATATGCTTTTAGGCTTAAAATCACCTAAAACTTCTCTCAAACTGCTAATATCATAACCCAGACTTTTAATTTCCCTGTGGAGGGTCCGGAATATATCAAAATATATCAGAAGTAACCTCTCCCGGTTCTTACGGTTTAATTCATTTATTTCTCTATTAATTTGAACCTGAATATTATTATTAATAGCTTTTACAGACTCATTATAACTCTTTCTCAAATTCTCAAAATACATACTGGTAAGAAGATACATATATCTTCTTAGTTTTCCCTTAATAGTTTTATCTTCAGCCAGATCTTCAGAATCTAAAATATCCAAACGGCTTAAAAGTTTCAAATCCTTAAATTCTTCTTTATTTAATTTTATCTCAAAAAGCTCAAATAATTCATTCTTACCATATATCTCATCCATTCCATTTTCACCACTGCTTATTGCTGTGTACTCAATTTTATCCCAGATTCCCTTATCTATAATCTCAAAGCCAGCATTCTTCAATATGAATTCAATAGTAAAATCATCGATCCTTGCACCGGATCTGTCATCCTTCTTACCCTCACCAAAAAGCTTATAAAGTCCTCTTTTTTCAGGAATTGAAAAAAATAGTAATCCATCTCTTTTTAACTTCGATGAAAGTACATTGGTGAGATCATAGAAAAATTTTGGGGTAATTTTAGAAAAAGCATTATTTACAATAATACCATCGAATTTGGTTCTCTGGGTTATTTTAGATTTTAAAATTCCAATCTCATCTAATTTGCTGTCCTCATCCTCCAGAATTACAAAATCACTATCTACTTCCAGGCAGAATATTTTCCCTACATCACTTTTGTCTATAATCTTCTCATCTCTATATTTGTTCGAGGTTATTTTTAAAACATTTGCACAACCTTCAAAATTATTTTTTATGATTTTTGAAATTTTGCTATTTTGTAAATCTATAAGCTCAATAATTTTTCTTTTATCAACTGCATAATACGAATTAACACAATATTTAACCAGCGGCCTGGTTACATTCTCCCAATAAAATCCTGGAGCAATTTTATTTAAGTTCTTCCTGTAAATTTCTTTTAAGCTCTTATTGGTAGCCATACTTTCCATAACTCTTGCCAGCTGGTGGGTATTCTCATATTTTACCACTTCACCTATATTTTCAACTTTTACCATTTTAGCTATAGAATCCCCTTCGGTAGTTATTACCGGAAGCCTTGCCCATATATAATCCATAACCCTCGTTCTATAAGAGAACTCAGTTTCAATCCTCTCGTGATGAATTGACAGTCCGACATCTGAACTCGTAAGGAAAGTCTGCCTTAATTCGTATGGAGTCCATTCATTAAAAAATACATCCTTCTCATACAAATCAAGTTCTCTGGCCAGTTTTATTGCCTCTATGCATTTTTTCATTTCAGGAAGCTTTGGATCCGGATGTTTGATTCCCATAAATACTAACTTTATATCCTTCCTGCTTCTTGTAATTTCCCACAACGCCTTAATGGCAGTAATAGGATCCAGCCAGTTCCAGATTCCTCCTCCCCATAAAATTATAACGTCTTCTTCTTTAATATTAGGAATTACATCCCTTATAGATAAGTTTGAGCGTAAAGGAGGTTCGGAAGGTATACCGGAAGGTACAATATCTATCAGATTCCTTAAGGTGCTGTCAGAATCATAATTATAAGGATTTATTCTACCCACAGCATTTAACATTCCTATCCAGTAATCCCTTTGTTTTTCGCTTGCACAGATAAAGAAATCACCAATTGTGAGTTGAAATTTCAGTATATTTAAATTATTTTTATCAATCCTGATCCTTTCTTCCATATTGCTATCTTTAAACATTTCCAGGCTTTCTAAATTGAAAGGATTATAAAGATCTACAATTATTTTACCCTTGAAATTCTTTAAGAAAGGAAAATAGTAAAGGATGTGGCCCTGGATTAATATAATATCTGAATTCTCAATATACCTCTGTAGACTCTTATAATTATCTATTTTATACTGTCTTGTTTTAAAGCCTTCAGTATCAATGTCTATTTTATTGGGAGTAAGTAAAGTAACATCCAGATAATTAGACAAAATTTTGGCAAATTCATAGAATCTTATGCCGGGCCCGGCCATATTTTTACCGATAACATCATAACTTATTATACAGATCTTTGATTGAATTTTTTTACTTGATTCTATAGCCATCATATCTCCCATATTTAAAAATTTATTTTGAAAATCTTTATGTAATTCCCCGGATTCTCAGATAGTTCAATTTAATTTTAAGATGCAATCATTTTAACTCTAATTTATTTAAGATTAAATGATTTTTTAATTTAATTATCAAATTATAAGGTAGAAATACAAAATTTATAAAATAAGCATAAAAAATAGGAAAAATCTGGTCACTTGTGACTTTATTCCTGAGCCAGTTCAGCTCAGATGGAAAGAATTTTTTAAGGAATTTTAAAAATCCCAGATTAATTATTGCACATCTGACCCTATTTTTATGATAATACCTGTAAAAATTTCTGCTGAACTTCTCTACTGATGCGCCTTCAAAATGCCTGGCAATAGATTCAGGAGTTACAACTACCCGCCATCCACTTCTTCTAATCTTCAAACAATAATCAAGCTCTTCAAAATATGCAGGTCTATATCCTGAATCAAAACCACCTATACTCTTAAATAATTTGTACTCAGTCGCAAAAAAAGCACCGGTGACATAGTCTACATCTTTTATGCTTTCCATTATATTTTGAGCATTCTCCAGGCTTGGTTTGTAAGTTTTACCTCCAATACCCTGTTTAATTTCTTGACTAATTATTTGTACATTCTTTTGTCCTATATCTTGGACTTCTCCTTTATTTCTGTACCCACCCTTCAAATCTTCATATCTCTTTCCATAGCCTATATGTGATGTAATAAAATTAGGACTAACCCTACCACCCAGATGCTGTATGGTATCTTTTTTATAATCAAGTATTAGTCCGCCTGCAGCTCCTATTCTTCCTATCCTTACCGGCGGCAAGCTCCTGTCTTCTGTGATCCTAAAAGTTGAAATTAATTTTTGCAGTGCATCCCAGTTTAAATAAATATCCGGGTTCAATAGAATCAGAAACCCCAGCTCCTCTTCCAGACTTTTTTTCTTCCTGGATATTAAATTAAATACTGCATAATTTACTGCCCTTGAAAATCCTATATTTTCTTTAAGGGTAATAAGCTTGAAATTACTGCTGGTTATCTCTGAAGACATATTCCTGAATTCCCTAATCTTTGCCGCTGAGCTGTCGTTGGAACCATTATCAATAACAACCAGAAACCAGTCCTTATAATTCTGTCCTGTTATTGAACGGAGGCAATTTTCAATAAAGTCCTGACTGTTATAAGTTACAATTACTATTAGACTTTTATTATCCATATATCTTCAATAATAATTAATCAAAGTTGCAGTATATATTTGGGAATAATGGATGAAGAACTTTCTATTTTAATACAAAAATTATTATAATCTTATGAATTAAAATAAAATAACCTGCTTTAATTTAAAATTTATCTAAAACATAATCCCTTATTTTCTTAGCTACTTTAAAAGCTTCTTTAGCTTCTGTTATAGGTGGTTCAAACGTCTCTTCTGGATACCGAATATCAACAGCATAATCAGTAAGTTTGTCAGCTTCTTCTTTAAAAACTGAAATTTCTTTATCTTTATCTTCGCACTTGATAATCAATTCTCCAATTTCATGAGTTTTAGCAAATGATATATCAAGGAAAACTAAGTATGCCTTTAAAAATTTCTCAGTTGCTTGTTGACAATGGAAACAAATGCTTTCTGTCACTGCATCATGAAAAGATAATTCATGTTCAGCGGTAAGTAAATCCTTTTCTGCCCTCTTGATCCAGTTATCTATTAGTTCCTTCTTTGTTTTCATATAGAACTTTTCCTTTTTTTATTACCCTTGTTATAAATGCTTCTTTTACTTCTTTCCATTCATCAATTTCATCTTGAGTATACACAAGAATATCCTTAGGAATATCTGTTATGCCCCATAAATATCTCCTTATCTCTCGAGCCCTTTTATACCTTGGTTGTGAATTCTTCTTTACCACTACTAATAAATCCAGATCGCTATCTTCAGTTGGTTTTCCATAGGCATGGGAACCAAAAAGGATTATCTTCTCAGGACTATAATTATTTGCTATTGTCTTAACGATTTTATTTATTTTATTTTGAGTAACCATTTTAATCCTTTAGATAATCAATCGTATATGGTTTTATCTGTATACTAAAAGTATTTTACTAGTAATTATAATAATTTGCACGTTACTAAGAGAAAATCAGGGCAAGCACTCACAGGTTAGCCGGATATTTTCCTTTTAACGATTTTTAAATAACTATAGATCCTGTAAATAAAACCCTTCTTAACAATGCCTTCAAGCTCTGATATCCGCTTTTCCCTCTCCTCTATCATCTTCTTTTGACGCAGGGTTATCTGTTCTAAATTCTTAAGAGCTTCTTCCCTGCTGAAAAA
>JADHVN010000086.1 GCA_016783995.1 Actinomycetota bacterium | reverse complement strand
CTACCGTAACAAAAAAAGGCCAGGTAACCATACCCAAATTTGTCAGGGAACAGCTTGGATTGAGAGAAGGGGATAAAGTTATAGTTAAGTTTTCCGGAGGAAAAGCCTTTATAAGAAAAATCCCCTCTATTTTTACACTGCAGAGCTCTGTTCAAGTGCCGGAAGATATAAAAAAATTGAGCTGGAAAGAAATAGAAAAAAAGGCACATGATCATATAGCAAAAAGGGTAAAATCTTGAAAAGCAGAGTTTATGGAGATACCAATCTATTTATAAGATTTTTTACCGGTGAGCCCGACAAGCAGGCTCAGGAATCCAGAAAGTTCCTTGACCAGGTATCAAGGGGAAAATATGAGCTATTTATATGTGATTTAATCATTGCTGAGATTATTTATGTTCTGGAAAGCATATATAATCTGGATAGATATGCTGTAGTTGAAAAAATACTGGCTATTGTCGAGACTGACAATGCGGTAATAGAAAACCGTCAGGTTATCCTGAGAGCACTGGACTTATATGAAGAGAAAAATATTGACTTTATAGATGCATACCTGGCTAGCCATTCTGTAAAAAATAACTGCGATACAGTATTTACATTTGACAGGGACTTAAAAAAAATAGATTTTATAAAGAAAATCATTCCTTAAAATTATTTTTATTCAGCTTTTTTAAGAGAAACAAAATATTCCTTTTGAGATTTTATCTAGCTTCTAATATAATTCCTTCTACCGGGAAATAACAGGCAGCCGGGTTTTATTAAAATAAATATATTAATATAATAAGGTCATGAGATAAAATGAGCACGAATACCGGAACTAAAAAAATAGATATATTGATGATAGATAATTATGACTCCTTTACTTTTAATCTGGTGCAGTATCTGGGCATTCTGGGTGAGAATATAAAGGTCAGGAGAAATGATAAGGTAAGTCTGGATGAAATTAAAAAGATGGCGCCATCCAGGATAGTTATTTCACCTGGTCCGGGAAGACCTGTTGATGCAGGCATGTCAAAAGATATAATCAGGCATTTTTATAAGGAAATACCCATACTGGGAGTCTGTCTGGGACATCAGTGCATCGGGGAAGTATTTGGTGCAGAAGTAATTAATTCAGGAGTGGTGATCCACGGGAAGACATCTAAGATTTATCATGATGGAAAGAGTATTTTTACCGGTGTTGAAAATCCTTTTGAAGCCGCCAGATATCATTCTCTTATTTTAAAAAAAGACACCATCCCTTCTTCACTTGAAGTAACTGCTCGTACTGAAGATGGCATTATAATGGGAGTAAGGCATAAAAACTATAAGCTGGAAGGAATACAATTTCATCCTGAATCATTCCTGACTCCAGTCGGGTTAAAAATACTTAAAAATTTCATTGATCTATGAAAATCCTTTCGACAATTTCAGCCATTAATCTAAAAACACCACCTCAGGATGCAGCCTATATTTTAAAGGATAGTAATTACTTATGTTTTCTGGACAGCAGTCTCTCTCCGGATAAATATTCCAGGTTCTCTTATATCGGCTGGGATCCAAAATTTGTTATAAAGAGCAGCGGCTATAAAAATGAGTTTACCGGTAACGCCAGAGATATCAAGTATTATTCCTATCAGCATCCTTTGTCTTTTCTCAAACAAAACATTAAAGATTATACCTGTAGCCCTCCAGACAGTGAAATAAAGAAAGTTAGAGTGGTCTATATAGATAAGGGCAGGATTGTGAAAATAACCAGGGGCCTTGAAGAAAAACTCCCTGATTTTAAAGGTGGTTTTGCCGGGTATTTCTCTTATGATCTGAAAAACTATATTGAAGAACTTCCTCAGAATGCTTCAGATGATGTTAACCTTCCCATGTTTTATCTTGCTTATTATGACAGATTGCTTGCATATAGCCACCAGGACAGCAGGTGGTATTTTATCAGGAATTTTTTAACCGGTGAAAAGAGAGAGGAAAATAAAAGTGCCTGTGAGACTACTTTCCTGGAAGATGATTATATGGATTCTGATATAAGGAATAGGGATTTAATTAGGAAAGTCAATCTAGAAGTAGAGGGTGTTGTTAGTAGTTTAGAAGGCTTAAATGATATAAAAAGAGATATTATTGAGAAATATTACAAAAAAAATATTTCAAATATAAAACTCCGCTCAAATCTTACCAGGCGGAATTATATCAAAAAGGTACTGGAAACCAAAGAATATATTCATAACGGCGACATTTATCAGGCAAATTTCAGTCAGAGATTTGAAGCGGACCTGCCTGTAGAACCAATGGACTTATATTATATATTAAGAGAAAAAAATGCTGCTCCATTTTCTGCTTTTATGGGATTTCCTGAGCTTAGTGTAGGCAGTTCTTCACCGGAAAGATTTTTATTTTTAAAAAATAATATTATAGAGACCAGACCCATAAAAGGAACCCGGCCCAGGGGGATAGATTCTGACAGTGATAACAAAAATATGATGGAACTGAAGAATAGCATTAAAGATAGAGCGGAACTGAATATGATTGTTGACCTGGAGCGTAATGATCTGGGGAAATTCTGTTACTACGGCACAGTCAGGGTTTACGAGCACGCAGTTGTAGAAAAATATGCGAGGGTTTTTCATTCCGTCTCAACGGTAATCGGCAGAGTAAAGAAAGGTACCGATATTTCAGGTATAATAAAAGCTGCGTTTCCTGGCGGCTCAATAACAGGTGCGCCCAAAATAAGGGCAATGGAAATTATTGATGAGCTTGAACCAACAGTCAGGAGTGTTTATACAGGTTCAGCCGGTTATATCGGAATTGATAGTACTATGGATTTAAATATTGTAATCAGGACATTTGTTATAAAGGGAAATAAGTTTTATTATAATGTAGGCGGAGGAATTGTAGAAGATTCGGTACCTGAAGATGAATATAATGAAACTCTGGATAAAGGAATTGCCCTAAAGGAAACTTTAAAGTTTTTTAATGCAAAGAATCTAAGGAAACTGCTATAAAATTTATCTGGCGGGCTACACGTATGTTTAAATATGTTTTTGTAAGTGGGAAGCTGGTTATAGAAAGTAAGGCTAAAGTACCGGTTAGAGACAGGGGATTTTTATATGGTGATGGTTTATTTGAAACCTTGAGAAGCTATGGGGGCTATACATTTATGCTTGATGCCCATCTCGAGAGACTGTTTTTTTCACTTAAGGTTTTAAAATATAATCTTCCTTTTGATAAAGAATATATAAAAGATGCTCTGAGAAGAATTATTGATAAAAACAATCTTCAAAAGAGAGATGCCTATATAAAAATAATTGTAACCAGAGGCATCCACAGCGGGGAACTCCATTTTAACGGGGGGTATAAGCCTAATCTCGTAATAATTGTTGACAGTCTTACACCTTACCCCGAAGTTGATTATACTAAAGGAATAAATATTACCACTTCTTCAATAAGAAGACCGGTAATGGGCAGCCCCCTTTATTGCCACAAGCTTCTGAATTATTTTGAAAATATTTTCGCAAAAAATGAAGCTCATTGTAATGAGGCCCAGGAGGCGGTTTTCTTAACTAGGGATCATCTGGTTCTGGAAGGTGCATCAAGTAATATTTTTTTTGTAAAGAGAAACATAGTTTATACTCCACCGCTTACACAGAATATCTTACCAGGAATAACCAGAGAAGCGGTTATAAGGATATGTAAGGAAAACGGGATAAAAGTAAGGCAAAAAAAGATTCACTACCGTGATATTATAAATGCAGATGAAATATTTAAAACCAGCTCTATTGCCGGGATTGTGCCTGTAAAAAAAATTGACAGGTTTGTGCTTGCCGGAAAAGTTCCAGGTAATATTACTGCAAATCTTATAGAGCTTTATAAGGACAAAACAGAATACGATAGTTAAATGAAGGCTGCATTTATTTAATGAGAGCTATAATATGATTTTGTTTTTTTAACAGATATGCTTTTGTAGATTCATCCTTGCTTAAAAAGGAATTACATAGGTCCGAATATTTAAGTCTCTGGTCAAAATTATACCCCTGATTGCATAGATTGGATTGGAATTGCAGGTAAAAGGATTCTACTTTTCCCGGATTTAAAAATCTGATTATCATTATCCTTCTTCCGTCTATAAAATCGGCAGTAAGCATGGAAAAATCCTCAGACGTTTGTTCCTCGGTAGTATATTGATAATCAAGTGAGACCAATTCCAGAATATCTAGTGGAGAAATTGCCTCAAAATTTTCTTTCTCCAGTTTTTCAAATTCATCCACTCTTTCCCGGCTTACCCCGACTCCTTCATCTATTTTCTTTATAGCTTCACCCAGCTGTTCACCGGTTACCTTTTTTTCCTCGGAGCTGCAGCTGCAGAGCAGCAAACTGGATAAACTTAAAATCAGGACAATAGAAAGTGTCGGGAATAAAAATTTTTTTATTTTATTTTCTTTTAATTTACTATAGTTCTTCATTCTTCGGTTTAAATTTTTTAAATTATTATTGCAACTGTATTCCTAAATCAGACATTACTGACCATAAAAAATTCTCTGCTTCTTCATAGTTGGATAGTATTTCGTCATAGAGCTGCAGGTCAGCTTCCAGTGCAGCTTCTGCATTAATTATTTTAAAGAAATTAAGAGCTCTCGTTGTGAGATCTCTGTTTTCCTGCCATAGTGAGACAGAATCTTCTATATTAAGCAATGTGTCAAGTTGCTTTAGAGCAACTACTCTTCTTACATGGAAAAAGAATTCATTTATCTCCTCTGCACTTATTTTTTCGTTAACTGCGAGTTCGTGTGCCTTCTGCGCGTGGTATGCAAGGGACGAATTTAGGGTTGCTTTTTCCATTTCATAATTTATGGAAAATTGGGCATTTTCAACAAAAAGTTCCTTGGAAATATCACCAAGGACACTCCAACCGCCTGATGTAACTGCACCGATTACAAACATTACTTTTGAATCCAATTCCGGAAAACCGAGATCGGCTGCTCCTTCTCTATCTATTCCTATAACCGTATCATAAATTCCAGTCAGGTTGGATGATAAGCCGATAATTGTATCTTTATACTTTATAAGATCTTTAGCGGAACCGACGGATTTTAAGGTATTGAATTGTTTGGGAATATCCCGGAGTGATTCCCTGAAGGATTGTACTCTATAAAAGACAGAAAGAATATTATATAAGGATTTAAAGTAACCCAGATTCTGAGAATAATTATAATGAACCTTTGATTCGATTACTGCAAGCCTTGCGATATCCTCCCAGCTGTTTGCAGCAGTAATATAGTCGGCGGGCCCCAACAACCTTTTATAAAGTATTGTTCCCTGGTATGCTTTTAAGTTCTCTTCTGTGAGGCCAGGTATTCCTCTGCCAAGAACATAATTAGGATTATCCGGATTTATAAATGCTTTCTTGAAGTTAAAAATCAGTTTATTCTTGTCTTCTTCTTCAATGATAGTTGATGTCTCCTGTTGTGTGGATGTATCTTGTTCTTGCTCAAGCAGGGTTGATAGATCTTCCTGCTGGGAAGTTTCATCTGTTGTATAATCCTGGGTTGTCTCTTCTGCCGGTATTTCCTCCTGATAAGTATCTTCTTCGCCGGTACTGTCGTAATAGACTTTTACAATTATACCGGAACCGGCACCTTCCGTGTAATGGTAGAATGTTATTATATTTTCTCCGGGGTATATGTAGTCGGTAATATCGGTATATTCATTGGGTGGATAATCACCATAGTATGTCTGATCTGTATAGTCGTACCATTCCGATCCTTCGCCCTCGGTAAAACTTTCCCATTCATATATAGGGCTTTCATTTACTGTAAGCCAGGCCTTCCACCCACCAAATTTATGCATCCTGCCGTCTTCGCCGTAGTGCTGTATTTCAACTCTGGTAAAATTGTCCTCAACATTGATTGTATAGTCATAGGGGCACTCGTAATAGGGGATAAGACGCCCGGTATCGAAAATTTCAGTTTCTCCTGATTCCTGCGCCACCAGTAATTTATTGTCTATAGAAATACCAGACGCAAAAATAAAATTTACAGGGACTGATAACGAAGAAGAAAATACAAATATCAGCAAGTATA
>JADHVN010000085.1 GCA_016783995.1 Actinomycetota bacterium | reverse complement strand
TCTATCACTGCAGGAGTAATTATATTTGCTCTAATCCCTCGGGGAAGCATCTCGTAAGATAATGCTTTTATAATACCATGGAGACCAGTTTTTGATGCAGCATAATCTATCCCGGCGCCACTACCGTTTATTGAAGCTGATGAACCAATAATTATTATATTTCCTTTTGCCTTTTCAAGCATTGGATTAATAAGACACCTAATAAAATAAAAAGCGCCTGATAAGTTTACAGCTAATGCCTTCTCCCACACTTCTATTTTTATTTCATTTACAGGCATTGAATTAAGATAACCAGCACCACAGATTAAATTGTCTACTTTTCCAAATTCTGAAATTATCTTAGTGCAGGTATCTTTTACTAAATCATATTTACTCACATCACAATTATAAAATATACACCTTCTATTGTACTTTTTACTCATTTCTGCAGCTATTTTCGAACCTTTTTCTTCATTAATATCAATTATTGCTACGTCTGAGCCATGCTTAGTAAAAGTCCCAGCAATTGCAGCTCCTATTCCACTTGATGCGCCTGTAACCACAGATACTTTGCCTGCTAAATCCAGTTTATTCATAACAGAACCTCCAACAACTCAGTAAAACTTTTTGGTACACTATTAATAAACTTGCTTTAGTGTCATCTCAAACCTCTCCAGTATGTCATCTGCCTGCTCTTTTGTAGTAATAAGTGGAGGCTTAATCTTTAAAACTGCCTTACCACGTCCAGAACCACCAACTCCAAAGATAATACGGTTATCAAAGCCAGTCTTTCTTATGGCACTGCAGCCTTCATAATCTGCTTCCCTTGTTTTCCTATCCTTTACAAATTCTATTCCTATATGAAACCCAAGTGCTCTAATATCTCCCATCTGCGGCCATTCTTTTTGAAGCTTTAGAAGATTATCCCTAATATAGCCTCCAACTTTCCCTACATTACCCAAGATATTGTCACGCTCTATTATCTCAATCTGCTTTAGGGCTGCAACCTGGGATACCTGATTATTTCCAAATGTATGAAGATCTATACCATCCATCTTTACACCTTGGATATCATCAGATATAACTACTGCATTTATTGGATATCCTGCGCCCATTGACTTACCCAGGACCATAATGTCAGGAGTAACCCCGTAGTAATTAGCTGCGCTCCAGTCTCCTATACGCCCAAAAGCAGTCTGTATGCAGTCCCATATAAGTATTATGCCATGTTTTGTGCATATATCTCTAACACCTTCAAGGTATTTCTTTGAAAATATAATCTGGCCTCCACTTGCCTGAAGAGGTTCCATAACAAGTGCGCATACTGGACCAGTTGAGCCGTATTTTATCTGCATGGAAAGAGCCTCAAGGCACCTTCTATCCACTTCATCCATGTCGTCTAGTCTCGATACTTCAAAGTAAGGCCTGTAGTAATAAGGAGCTGGGACTCTTATAAAGTTCTGGGAGTGGTGGGCAAGTGCTGCCCCGCCAAGATACCCGCCATATGCATAAGTACCTGTAAGTGATGCACCTGTAGTCATAAATGATGTACCGTGATAGCCACCATAGAGTGATATGAAATTGTGAGCTTTAGGTCTGTTTATTATAGCAATTTTTAGGGCTGCTTCTATGCTGGCTCCGCCGCCTACTGTAAAGAGTACTCTGTTCATCTTATCTGGGAAAAGCTCTGCTATCTTTTTTGCAAGAAGATATCTTGGAACTGTATAAAATCCAGTATGAAAATGATTTGATAGCTTTATCTGCTCACTTACTGCAGCATTTATTTCAGGGTGGCAGTATCCTAAGTGTAGTGCCCATGACTGTGAAGTACAGTCTATGTATTTATTTCCATCTATATCATAAACATATATGTTTTCACCTCTTACTAAATTTACGCCAGGAGTTCCTCCGCCAAGCATCAGGTAGGGTTCATAGTCAGGTATATCTTTCCTTTTAAAATCCATTATCTTTTTTATTAGGGGGTCCATAGCAAGTTTCTCCCTTCTGGCTTTTATAACTACCTATAAATTAAAGCGTTCAAACTTTAAAATATTAAATGAACTTTTATGATTATATATGAATTTATGCTTATTTTAATGAATTTTTATATTTTGTCAAATAATAAATAAAAAATGTAACTCAAATTGTGCCTTTTTGATTATTTATCAAATTTATCAATAATGCTGTTTAGTTTATTCCTATAATAAGTAAAATTTTTCCATGTACAATCCTGGGATACAAAATGATCAATATGTGGAATATATCTTCCCTCTTTTAGCATATCTTCTACTACTTTAAGTTCATCATCAATTCTTTTCTGAGTAGAGTTCTCAAATAATACTCTTTTATCTATACCGCCTATTATTTGAAAATCCGGGAACATTCTTCTGATTCGCAGTAAATCATTGCCTGCAGCTCTCTCAAATGGATACATACCTGTAACGCCAGTATCAATAATTAAAGGAATTAAATCCTCAATATATCCATCACTATCAGTTAAAATAATATCTATTCCTGCGTTTTTAGCAAAACTCACCATAGCTTTATATTTTGGAGTTAAAAATTCTCTAAAGTGCTCCGGTGATATAAGTGAACCCATTTTTCCAGCCATATCTTCCCAGATTAAAATACAGTCTACTTCAATATCACTAGCAATTCTCTCATAATAGGCTATAAGGAAATTGCAGAAAGTATCACAAATATCATGAATTAGCTTGGGATCATCATGAAGCATCATCATATAATGAGTAAGCCCCATTATCTGACGCGGAAACCCTAAAAAACCGCCATTTGTCCCGCCAAGTCTTATGGGAAAATCCCTGTTTTTTAAATTCTTTGAAAGAGTATCCCAGTTTGGTGGAAGCCTTTTTTCAATAGTGTCCTGGCAGTAATACTCTTTATATTCATTCCAGCTTTTCCAGTCTTTTACTGGATGGTCTATCTCCATAGGAAGGGAGGTTATATTTATATTATTTTTATTAGTAACTCCATACGAATCTTTATACCATATATGAGTATCAGTTTTTTTTAATATTTCTTTTTTAAACATTGGGCTGTAGTCTACTGGAAATTTTGTCAGGTATTGATCCAACCCAAAAACAGGCCCTACATTTACATCTCCTGCTTTTTCCATTTCGGAATATATATTCCTATTGGCCATAATAGCTATCCCATCTGAATAATCATCTGGAATAGGTGATACTATTTTAAGTCCTTCACCTTCCCACCTTCTTATTACTCCTGCCCAGTATCCAAACTCTACTTTTGGTACTTCAACACCTCCGTAATCACTATCATTCATCCTCATTACTGATAAAAACTTTTCCCTTGAGTTCATAATTATCCCTTTTCATATAATAATTATCTTACCTAAATTAATAATTATAAGTATAATCCTCATAATCAATTCTTTTTATTTTTTTAAGATCAAGCCAATATGCAAATTCTTCAATATATTTCCATACATCCTTTAAGACCACTGGGTAATGATGCTGAATACCATTTACTAGAATTGTATTTACAAGATCTATAGCATTTATTGGTTTATTATATAGCCTAAGCTTATTTATCCAACCTCTGTTACCATACCATGATTTCTTTTTATCATCGAAACTTTCCCCAGTGAAATAATAATACTTATCAGACTCCCCAGTTAATCTAAATACTGTAATATCACCTTTTAGATAGATTACATCAGTAATAGGACCCAAATTTTCAAATTCAGTTCCTTTGGCAAACTCAGAACGATATACCTTTCTTAGAATAACACCATTACTATTAGCCATTTCAAATGGAGCTGAGCCACAGTGCCATAAAAGTAAAGAATTGTCTTCATCATCAAAAGCTGGCATATCGCTCACTGCAGTAACTTTACCAGATAATAATTTAAGAATTAATGATGATATTGTACTCAGCATATCTCCTTCACAACCAGCAGTAATACCAATTGAATTAAGCATCGAATTAGATAGACATGCTACCATACCTTTCAATTTTATTAACTTTGAAGCACAATCAACAGCAACTGCAATAAATTTATTTTCCTGACATATTTTCTTTATGGCAAGAAAATTTTTTACCGAGTCTATAATTTTTTTATTACTTACTGTTATTTTTGAACATGTTGAGCAAATTCTGTTTACTTCTTTCTGAATTATATTTTCATCTATTTTTTCAGCTTTATATAGTACATCTTCAATCTCAATTCCTCTGACTATATCAATACCTAAAATCTTATAAATCTCCCTCTCGTCATAATACATATTCCTAAAACCTTCTGCTATTTTCCCAATTTGGGCCACTTTTGAATCCTTTAAAGCTTTTATAGCAGAGAGAGCTTTTATGGTTATTTCAAATCTAGGCTTAAAATATTTACTGCTGGCTTCTCCAAAAAACCATTTAAACTTTATTTTCTTATCCTTAAAATAGTGTCTTGCAATAGAAGTGTTCTGATTTAGGCAAACAAAGGATGCTAATGGAAGTGGTCCATCTTTTTTTGGTTCTCTTGCAGCCCACAAACCAAGATATGCCCTAGCTTTCATAAGTTCAAAGACTATATCTCCAGATATATAGGTAGGGTGAAATAAAAGCATAAAATCAACAGAATTGCTATCAATTTCTTTTCTAATTTCCATTGCTTTTTTTTCAGACATTATAAAATCTTCATAGACTTTCAGTTTAAAACCCAATTCTATTGATAACTTTTCTAAATCCTTACAAGCTTTTTTATAAATTGATTTTCCTTCATCTGAAAAATAAGGCATCGAACCTGCCAGAAGCGCAATAGTTAATTTTTCCATAATATAACCACCCATTAAACTTGATATATTTTAAAATCTAATAGCTTAAAATTTTGTACATTTTCTCTTTAATTTCCTGGATTCAATTTTTACTTGAACATTATAAAATTCCTTAATAATTTCACATAGTCCCTCTACAGTCATACAATGAATCTTTTTTCCAAATTCTTCTGTAGCATTAGTTGGATCTCCAGCAGCCCCATAGGTACTATTTTCAAGATACCATGTTGAAAGATACATTCTTTTCTTTTTATTAGATGCAAAATCAACCGGACAATTCTTCATATCACTCTTCATAATATCTGTGTCATCAGCTACTTTCATATCTACAAGATCAGTTAAATACAACATTATTGAGGTTTCTACTTCACCAGCATGACCAATGCCTCCTTCTTTTGATTTCCGATTCTTTCTTACATATTCCTTATCCCACAAGTTAAAAATATTTACCACCCCTGGGAATATCCTAAAATCATCTCCAATTGATCTAACCACCACATCCAGAACTCCAGGATTGTTTCCATGACCATTTACAATAAGTATTTTATCTATTCCCATATCAATTAAAGATTTACATATCTCATACACAAGATCTATTAAAACTTTCGGTCTAATAGTTATTGTCCCTGGCCAGTTCTTTAGCATAGCTACAGTATATCCAAACCATATAGAAGGAAGTACAGAGATTGGAATTTTATCTGAAACCTTTTTTGCAGCTTCGAAAGAAGCTTCGTAAGCCATTTTTGTATCAGTTATTATCGGAAGATGTCTTCCATGCTCCTCACATGCTCCTATGGGAATAATTACCATTCCATTTTTTTTAATAAATTCACCAACCTCAGGTGATCTCATTTCTTCAAATTTAATTTTCATCATACTTCCCTTTCATTTTATTAAAATATGCCTTACTTTAATTTTTGATTAATACCCAAAGTGTTTTTCTGTTTCAGTAATTGCTTCATCAATAATATCTAATGCAATACTTGCAAGTTTTTCTGTCATAATCAGTGGCGGGGCTAATCTCAAAATATTTCCTGCTGGTATCCAGGCAAGCCCTTTGGAAAATGCATTTTTATATACCATTTTCCCAGCATCGACAAAAGCCTCATTTGTATTCTTATCCTTTACTAGATCTATAGCAAGTAACAGTCCTTTTCCTCTAACATCTCCAATAATTTTATGGTTTCCCTTCATTTTAGTAAGTTTATCTATTATAAAAGCTCCAACTTTATTTACATTATCAAGTAGGTTCTCTTCCTCTATAACCTGCAAAGTTGCATAAGCAGCAGCACACGCCATTGGATTTCCACCATAAGTAGTTGAAGC
>JADHVN010000006.1 GCA_016783995.1 Actinomycetota bacterium | reverse complement strand
AATTGACAAAATCTTTTATAAATGTATAATGTTTAGTGCGATGATAAAACTTTATATTAGTAATATATTTATTATCTGGTAATATAGAGTTTAAATAATAAAGTGTTTTGTTGACAGTGCCACAGATATTTTATTATAGAAAGTGAGGTGATGGTAATTAATTTTCATTTTGTAAATCTTATTAATATAAGGAGGTAAATCATGAAGAAATCATCAATAATACTATTGGTGGGTATTTTTGTAGTTTCTATGCTTGCAATGGGAATTGGGTGCCAAGAAGCTGCAGAAGCACCAGCAGAAGAAGAAGCAGCTGTAGAAGAGGAAGCAAAAGGTTTTGAAGGCCAGACTATAGTTGTTAAGCTTTCACCAGATATTGCAATGTCAGGTTTAAAAGGTGTAACAGAACAATTTGAAAAGGAATATGGTGTAACTGTTGATTATAATGAAATAGGCTGGGATGTTTGGTTCCCGCAGCAATCACAGATTCTTGCAACAGATGAACCCTTAGATGTAATGGGTAATGGAAAAAATGCCTGGATAGAATTTCCTGACAAGCTTACAGATCTAACAAATACTTTCCCTGATATGTTTTCAGAAATGGTACCGGAGCTTGTTGAATATTCAACCTTGCAAGGGAAAGTTATGGCAGTTCCGTTCCTGCCAAGTTATCAAATAATGTTTTACAATAAAACAATATTTGAAGATGCAGGAGCTGAAATTCCTGAAACCTGGGATGAATTTAAAACAACACTTAAAAATCTAAATGATTATAATGGCAGTTATAATTATGTAGCTGATTGGACAACTGAAAACTTCTTCTTAAACTTCATTCTAACCATGCAGTCATCAGGTGTGCCAGAATATAATTGGGTAGACGGAGATTTGGTATTTAACTTTGATGCACCTGAAACTGTTATGGCAGTCGAGTTTATGAAGTCACTCTTAGATGAAGATTTGATAGATCCGGGAATTCTGGTACAAATCCAGCAGGAAGTATCATCATTGTTTGATCAGGGTGATATTGCTATGATGGCAATGTGGGAAATGTATGCAGGTTTCTTAACCGAAGAACAGTATGAAAATACTGGTTATTTTGCTTTCCCTGGAAGGGAAAAAGGTATGACCGGAACACTTGATGGACATGAGTATCTAATGATACCTAAATCAGCTGAAAATCCGGAACTGGCAGCAGAATATATAAAATATGTTGCAACTTATGAAAATACAAAGACCAGGGCAATTGTTGATAAATGTATCGCAGTATATACGGATCAATTTAGTGACCCCGAAGTTATTGATGGACTTCCTTTTCTGCCTGTTATTGAGTTAGTAAAAGGAAATCTTGCAGATCAGTTCCCTCCAATAAAATCAACTTATGAGTTGAGATTAGAATGTGCTACTCAGATACACCCTGCTCTTTTGGGTGAAGTATCTGCTGAGGAAGCTTGTGCTGGGCTGCAGGAATTTGCTGATGCTCAGGAAGCAGTTGAGCAATAGAATTGTTAGGGAATAAATAGTAATAATTTGAAAGAATGAATGTTGGCATCTTCTTCCTAGGAAGAAGATGCCAACAGAGTATTATGAGTAATCTAAAGTGAATTAATTTATCTTGAGTCTTCAATATAAGTAATATAATATAAGTAATATAATATTATAATATAATTGTCTATAGCAAGATTCTTAATAATATGAGAGGTTTTTTTGATTTTGAAAAAAGTAATAGAAAATTAGTAGCAGTTCTTATAACTCCTACATTGATACTTGTTCTTGGTGTGGTAGCATATCCTCTCATATATTCGTTTGTAATGAGCTTTGGGGATGTTGAGTTTGCTAATATAAAAGATTATGATTTTGTTGCATTTCAACAATATATTAAAGCATTAACAGATCCAGAATTTATTAATTCCATAAAAGTTTCGGCAAAATTTGTTTTTTTTACAGTTCTAATTAAATTGGTATTAGGTACACTAATAGCAGTTTTACTAAAAGAGAAGTTTGTTGGAAGAAGTCTGGCCAGGGCTTTAATAATAATTCCATGGGCTACACCATTTGTAGTGGTTGGAATTATGTGGAGATGGATGCTGCATTCTCAAGTTGGTATAATAAACTTCTTATTATATAAGTTAGGAATAATAAGTGAATATATTCCATTTTTATCAACAAAAACATTTGCAATGCCATGTGTAATTCTGGCAGATGTCTGGCAGGGTACACCCTTCTTTGTAATAATAATACTTGCTGGATTACAGACAATACCAGAAGATCTCTACGAAGCTTCAAAGATAGATGGAGCTGGTGGAATAAAAAGCTTTTTTTTCATAACTTTACCTATGGTTAAATTCCCTATTTTCATATCTACAATCCTTGGGACAATATTTGCAATAAATGCATTTGACCTATTTTTTGTTCTAACCAGAGGTGGTCCAGCCAATATTACAACAAGTGCAACTTTGTTTAATTGGAATAATGCTTTTAAGTTTTATCATCTGTCATATGCTTCAGCTATATCATATGTGATACTTGTAATAGCTATGATTATAACAGTGGTATATATAATCATTTTAAGGAGAAGTGAAATAGAATAGTATGAAAAGAAGATTGGTAACTCAGAAAAGAGTAAAAAGAGTATTGATGTATTTCTTAGTAATACTGGTAATGTTATTCTTTTTATTTCCATTTTATTGGATTGTTTTAACAAGTATACAGCCAAAGGGACAGCTTTATCTTGAAACACCAAATTTCATACCTAGAGATGTAAATTTACAAAATTATTATAATGTTCTAGGTGGAGGAAGAGTTAATATAGCCATAGCATTAAAGAACAGTTTAATAGTAGCAACAGGTACTACCATTGTATGTATTTTATTTGGAATCTTTTCTGCCTATGCTTTTGCAAGATTAAAATTTAAAGGATCAAATATATTATTTATTGCACTTATTTTTGCAGAAATGCTTCCGCCAGTAGCACTTCTTATACCTTTTTACTTAATATTTAAACAACTGCATCTGGTAAATACTCTTCAAGGTTTAGTAATTATGCAAACATCCTGGCTTCTCCCTATAGTTACATGGATATTGTATAGTTACTTTAAAACCATTCCAAGAGATCTCGAAGACTCTGCACGTATAGACGGGGCATCAAAGATTGGAGCACTAATAAAAATTATTGTTCCAATTTCTTTGCCTGGAATGGTTTCCTCTGCAGTAATATGCTTTGTTTTTTCAATGGGAGAGTTTATGGGTGCAATGGCTATAATTAACGTTCAGAGAGTTCAGACAATGCCGTTAGCGTTAGCGCAATTTGTTACAAAGTATCAAATAGAATATGGATATATAACAGCATCATCTATACTTGCAGTTATCTTTCCTGTGATGTTTGTTCTAATATTTCAGCGTTATATCATAAAGGGTTTAACTGCAGGAGCAGTTAAAGAGTAAGTAAATGCGAATATATTTATTTGGTGCTAAATTAGCATTTTGTTAATTAGGAATATCTAAATAGTAAAGAATCATACTTTAATCCATTTTTAAAAAGGGATTTATTCTCCGATGGTATTTAGCGGCAAGAATCATAGATTTAGTTTTTAGCATAAAAGAAGTAGAATTAATAATATAACGATTTTTATAAAAATTAATTCTTGTAATGAGATCCAATTAATAGAACCAACTTATTATTTGAACGAAGTCATTATTTTGAAAATATTTAATAAGAAAGAGGTGGAAAGATGATTAAGGTTAAAGGAGAACTTCCAAAAATTGATACAACCATAAAGATTCCAAAAGAAGAGTTTGAATTAAGAGTAAAGAAGGTAAAGGGTGAGCTGAATAGAAGAGGAATAGATCTTGGTATTGCATATGGTACTCCGATAATACCAGGAGATGTTTTTTATCTATCAGGATACGATCCCCACGTGGAAGTTGTATCAGCCATATTGATTTCTCCCACAAAAATGTTTGTAATAGGAGGACCTGAAAGTGTTGATTATGCTAAAGAATCTATGAGAGCGGGAGAATGGAGGTATTTAAGGGAATTTCAACTTGCCTGGGAGGATTATCCTCAAGCAGATTTTTCTTCTCTAGGAGATGTTATTGATGAAGTTGTTGGTGGTAAGAAGATAAAAAAAGTAGGGATTTTAACCACGAAGGATATAATATCTGCGGATTGGCTGGAATTAGTAAAGAAAAATACTGGAAAAGATGTTAAATTTATTGATGCAACAGATATTATTGCTGAAGCACGATTTATAAAAAGTAAGAATGAACAAGAGATGATAAAGATTTCAAACAAAATATCCGTAGAAGCACTGAAGGTAATGTTAGAAGTTATTAAACCAAATATGCGTGAGTTAGAAGTAGCAGCTTATGGAGATTATGTTATTAAATCAATGGGTGCCTATAACTATGGATATGATACATTAGTCACTACAGGTGAAAGAATAAATACGATTATTGGCAGGTCAAGTAATAAAATAATTAGAGATGGAGATATGTGTATTCTTGGAGCATGTGCAAGATATGAAGGTTATTCATCAGCACCTGGTCGGACTATTGTAGTCGGTGGTGCAAACAAAGGACAGGCAGAGTTCCTTGAACATGGTCTAAAAGCACATAAGCTAGCTGTTGAGAAGTTTGTATATGGAAAACCAGCTCGCGATCTGGATATAGCAGCAAGGGAGCTTCATAAAAAGGCAGGACTTGGACAATATCAAATGTATAGTTCTGGTCATGGGACTGGAATATCTGAAGCCTTTGAAGGAAGAGCAGCAACACGTTTCAGTGATTATAATTTCCCAAAAAATATCGTAATGATGATAGACATTGGTCTATATAGACATCCAGAATATTATGGTTTTAGGCATGAAGAGGAGTTTTTAATAAATGATAGTGGAATTACTGAAAAGTTAACAGATCTACCAATGAGGGTTTATAAGTGAATTATTTTCAAGTAAATAACAAAGTTATAAGGTATAAAAAATAAATTGTTTAATAGATAGTAATTATTAGTTTATAAGTAAGAATATTAATATATGGGGGGTGCTAAAAAATGGAGGAGCTGAAGCATAAAATAACTTCTGTAATGCCTTTTCAGGATGTGGAAGCCTGCAAAAGAGTTAGAGCAATAAAGAAGGAAGATATATGTAAACATTCAAATCCTGATTTTAAAATTAGGGTAATAAAAAATGAAGATTTTGAACTCAGGCGTATTTTAGATATGTTCATATTTATTAAAGAAGCAGTAGATAAAGGGGAGCAGCTTGTGCTGATACTGCCTAATCCCCATCCTGAATACAGGCATGTTGCCTATCTAATTAATAAATTTAAGGTAGATTGTAAAAAACTATGGACCTTTAATATGGATGAATATGTAGATGGGGATGAGAAAGTTGCTCCTGATGGCTGGCCTCAAGGATTTAACCATTGTTTCCTAAATAGTTTTTACTACCAGATTAATGAAAAGCTAAGACCCCCAAGAAATCAGGCTGTTGGGTTCACTGATAAGAATATAGATGATTATGGAAAGATGATAGAAGATTTAGGAGGTGCTGATATATGTTTTGGGGCACTGGGCTGGACAGGCCATGTAGCTTTTATTGATCCAGGCTCACCTGAATTTGCAGCTGATACGCTGGAAGAATTTTTAGAGATGGGTCCAAGAGTAGTAACCTTAAATCCAATAACTATAGCACAGGAATGTCTTGAACCCAGCGGAGACTGGTCCAGTATCCCCCCGAAAGCTGTAACCATAGGTCCCAAAGAGATAATGGGAGCAAAATTGTATCAATCATGGAATGGCTTTCATGTAGCAGGAACTAATATATCCTGGGAAAGATTTGTTGTAAGACTAGCTGCTCATGGCCCAGTTACACAGCATATGCCTGCTTCTATACTACAATTAAGGAGAACTGATTTCTTTATAAAAGAAGTACTGGCTGAAAACGTATAGAGAGCATTATAATATAAATAAAAGGGATGCAGAAATTATAAAAATATTATGAGGAGGTAAAAGTGGTTAATATTGCCATAATTGGTGCAGGATTTATGGGTAAAACACATGCTGTTGCCCACAGGGAAATAGATAATTCAAATATTATAGCTATAGTAGATAGAGTAGAGGAAAAAGGGAAAAAATTAGCTGAAGAATTCAATGCGAAGTTTTATCTGGATATAGATAACTTATTAAAAGATGAAAGTATAGATGCTGTAGATATATGTGTGCCCACCTTTGTACATAAAGATCTGGCCATAAAAGCAGCTAATGCTGGAAAACACATACTTTGCGAGAAACCCCTAACTCTTTCTTTAGAAGATGCTGATGAAATGATAGAAGCAGTAGAAAGAAATAAAGTAAAAGCCATGGTAGGCCATGTGCTAAGATTCTGGCCGGAATATATAAAAATTAGGGAAATAGTTAATAGCGGCAAGTTGGGAGAATCATTATTTGGCTTTTGTGAGAGAATATTAGTTCCCCCTGATTGGTTTGAGGAGAATTGGGGTTTAAATGAAAAAAATAGCGGGGGTGTTCCTTTAGATCTTCATATACATGACCTTGATTATTTAATTTGGGTTTTTGGAAAGCCAAGCATTGTTAGTGCACAGGGTGTTTATAATCCAAAACTTGGAGGAATAGTACACATTACAACAAATATAGAGTTTGAGAATGGTAAATCTGGTTTTGCTGAAGGAGGCTGGGGATTTACAGGAGATTTTCCTTTTACTATGGTTGTTAGAATATTGTGTGAAAGTGGTTCCATAGAGTGGATTTTTAGAGCAGGAAAGAATATAGAGGAAAGGGCTCAGTCTGCTGAAGTAACAATTTATGAGAAGGATAAATCAGCATATACTATAGAAGTTGATCAAACTGATGCATACTTTTTAGAATGTAAATATTTTGTTGATTGTATTATGAATGATAACCCTATCGAGAAAGCAACTTTTAAAGATGGCCGTGCATCTTTAGAATTGGCTCTAGCAGCAAGAGAATCAGCCAAAGAGAAAAAAATTGTAAAATTCTAAAGAGTAAATACACAAAATGTAAGTTTACAATACAGAGTATGGAAATATAAATAGGTCTAAAGGTTTGGCAACTTACCAAATAATCAGCGGTGATGATTTATAAAAAATCCTCTATTTAAAGATTAAAAAATATATGATATTTTTACGTTTATATAACAGGTTAAAAGATACTTTTCCTATAAAGATTTAAGATGCATCATATTGTTGGGTTTTCTTGTACCTCTTTGAAATTATTTTGATATGCCTTGAAATAAAGCAATTCGTTAGCTTGACTTATAGGTTAATATTAATTAAAGTATTAATTTGGTTTTTTGAGTTTGTGAGATTTTGTAAGTGTATAGTTATGCACATAACTCTTTAAAATATAGGTGATTTTAATAAGAATTAAAGAATTTGATAAGTGGATAATAATACATATAATATTTTAATTTGTTATAATATTTACTTGCTAAATTTTAGGAAACTGCGCCTGTAGCTCAGTTGGATAGAGCAACGGACTTCTAATCCGTAGGTCGGGGGTTCGAATCCCTCCAGGCGTGCCATGAAAGTTATGTGGTGAGAATAGCTCAGTTGGTAGAGCACAGGATTGTGGTTCCTGGGGTCGCGGGTTCGATCCCCGTTTCTCACCCCATTTTTTAAATATGTGCGCCTGTAGCTCAGTTGGATAGAGCATCGGACTTCGAATCCGTTGGTCGGGGGTTCGAATCCCTCCAGGCGTGCCAGATTAATTTTATAGGCGGGTCGTTAGCTCAGTTGGCAGAGCACCTGACTCTTAATCAGGGGGTCACAGGTTCAAGGCCTGTACGACCCACCATTATGCGAGAGTGGCGGAATTGGCAGACGCGCTAGACTTAGGATCTAGTGGGGTAACACCTGTAGGGGTTCAAATCCCCTCTCTCGCACCAATATGGAGGAAAATTAATGAAGAAGATTATAAAAAGAGAGGGTATACTTTGAGTTATAAACTGAAGAGCCTTAAGAAGGTTGAAAACAATAAAGTGAAATTAGATATAGAAATAGCAAATAGTCATTTAAAGAAATCAATAAACAGAGCGTATAGAGAAATTTCAAAAAAGGCAAAAATACCAGGCTTTAGAAAAGGTAAAGTTCCTTTTAATATAATAGATATAAATTTTGGCAAAGAATATGTATTAAATGAAGCAGCGAGTATATCAATTTCAGAAATATACCCTCAAATAATTGAAGAATCTGACCTAAAACCTATTGATTACCCGAAAGTTAAAATCATTAAAGTTGAAGAAAATTTGCCTTTAAATTTTGAAGTGGTTTTAGAAGTTGAGCCTGAAATAGTACTTCCTAAATATAAGGGCATTAATGCTGTAGGAATTTCAGAGGAAGTAACTGATGATGAAATTGATAAGCAGATTGATAATATTAGAAACAATTACGCAACTCTTGAACCAGTTGAAGATGATAAACAGTTAGTACGGGGAGATTTTGCAACTATAGATTTTGAAGGAAAAATAAATGGAAAGGATTTTGAGGGAAATAGCGCTAAGGATTATACACTTGAAATTGGTTCGAAAACTTTATTTGAAGAATTTGAAAATTCACTTATTGGAATGAAGAAGGGTGATAAAAAAAGTGAAAGGCTTACTTTGCCAGATGATATAACAAACAAGGAGTTGGTAGGTAAACAGGCTGATTTTAATATATATGTAAAAGATATAAAGAGGAAATCACTTCCAGAAATTGATGGGGAATTTTTAAAAAATATGGGAGATTACAAGAATGTTGATGAATTTAGAAAATATATTAAAGATAAAATGTTGGAACAGAAAAAAAAGATTAGAAGAGGAAAGATTATTGAGGATATATTAAGTTATCTGCTGGATAATACAAAAGTTGACTTACCAGAAGTAATGATAAATAATCGAATTAAACAAATAGGGGATGAGTTTGATAATAAGC
The DNA here is from genome assembly GCA_016783995.1 of Actinomycetota bacterium. Next base: position 15,997 of record JADHVN010000006.1, on the reverse strand, counting down.
TTAAAGAGCAAAAAGTAAAAAAAGGTGATTATCTAAAAGCAATAAATATAACAGAGGATAAATTTGGTGAAGAGATTAGAAAAAGGGCTATAAGGGAAATAAAAGAGTATTTAATTTTTGATGCACTGGAAAAAGCTGAAAAAGGAAATATAGAACCGAATGATAAGGATATCGATAAGGAAGCAGAAGAGATTGTAGGAAAGATTAAAAAAGAGGATGAAAAAAATAAAATAGGTGAATTTTTTAAAAATCCTGAAGGTAGGAATAATTTAGCTTCTACTATCAGGAGAAGAAATATTATTGATCTTTTAATCAGTAGTGCAAAAATTAATGAAGAGAAGAAAGATTTAACACAGAAAGCAGATAAAAGGTTTTGGACTCCAAAAGAAAATGTTTCAGAAAAGGAAGACAAAAATAAAAAATTATGGACTCCTAAAATAAAAGATAAGGAAGAGTGATGATAAATATGAATAATAGTTATTTAATTCCTATGGTAATTGAGCAAACAAATAGAGGCGAGAGGTCGTTTGATATCTATTCCCGGCTGCTGAAGGAAAGAATTATTTTTTTAGGGCAGTCTATTGATGATAATATAGCTAATGTTGTAATGGCACAGATGCTTCATCTGGAAGCTGAAGACCCCGAAAAAGATATACAGCTTTATATTAATTGTGCTGGTGGTGCTGTAACATCTGCACTGGCAATATATGACACTATGCAGTTTATAAAATCTCCTGTTTCTTCTATCTGCATTGGTCAAGCTGCTAGTGCTGCAGCGGTATTGCTTCTGGCAGGTGAAAAGGGAAAGAGGTTTGCACTTCCAAATTCAAGGATTCTACTTCATCAGCCATCAGGAGGAGTTTCTGGAACTTCTATTGATGTTGAGATTCAAACAAACGAAATGGTCAGGCTTAGAAAATTACTGAATGAGATTATTGCAAAGCATACAGGTAAAGATGTTAAGAAGATTGGGAAAGATACAGAAAGAGATTTTATCTTAAGTGCTAAAGAAGCGAAAGAATATGGTATTGTAGATGAGGTTCTTGCTAAAAAATAATATTATAGATTATTGGTATAATTAAAATAGGAGTTTTTAAAGATTGTCAAAAATATATTAGAATAGACATATTATAAACTAATTAAAATAGATTTATGCAGTTAATTTATATAACTAATATTAATATGGAAGGTGTGTGTTAATTTGGCTCAAGATAATAGCAGGAAAAGTAATTTCTTAAAGTGTTCTTTTTGTGGAAAATCTCAAAATCAGGTTAAAAAACTGATTGCTGGACCGGGTGTTTATATTTGTAATGAATGTATAGATTTGTGTAATGAAATAATAGACGAAGAATTAAAAGAAGAAAAGGACGTAGATTTTAAAGACCTGCCTCGCCCGCACGAAATATATTCAACCCTAAAAGATTTTGTAATAGGGCAGAACAGGGCAAAAAAGATATTAGCAGTGGCAGTTTATAATCACTATAAAAGAGTAAAATATAAGGATAGACTAGAAAAAGATGATGTTGAAATACAAAAAAGTAATATTTTATTGATTGGTCCTACAGGATGTGGGAAAACACTCTTAGCTCAAACTTTAGCAAGGATACTTAATGTCCCGTTTTGTATTGCTGATGCAACAGCTCTTACAGAGGCTGGATATGTAGGTGAAGATGTTGAAAATATCCTGCTTAAATTAATACAGGCAGCTGACTTTGACATTAAAAGAGCAGAAACAGGCATTATTTATTTAGATGAAGTGGACAAAATAAGTAGGAAATCTGAAAATCCATCCATAACCAGGGATGTCTCAGGTGAAGGTGTTCAACAGGCTCTTCTTAAAATTCTTGAAGGAACTGAAGCTAATGTCCCTCCGCACGGGGGCAGGAAACATCCACATCAGGATTTTATTCAAATTAACACAACAAATATTTTATTTATCTGTGGCGGTACTTTCGGAGGATTGGAAAAGATAATTGAGAAAAGATTAAATAAGAATAGTATAGGCTTTGTATCTCGTAAAATACAAAAAAGAACAGAAAAAATTGATACACTATTTGCCCAGGTTTTACCAGAAGACCTACTAAAATATGGATTGATTCCTGAATTTATAGGAAGGCTTCCAGTGCTGTCTACACTTTCCAGTCTGACAGAGGATAATATGGTTAAAATTTTAGTAGAGCCAAAAAATTCGTTAGTTAGGCAGTATAAAAAAATATTTAGTATGGATAATGTAGATTTAGTGTTCAAAAAAGATGCCCTAAAATCTATTGCAAAGCTGGCTTTAAAGAGAGGAACAGGTGCAAGAGGACTCAGATCTATAATGGAAGATACAATGCTAAATGTTATGTATGAAATACCTATCCGAATGAATATAAAAAAATGTGTAATAACGAAAAAGGTAGTAGAGAAAAAAGTTGAGCCACTTCTGCTTACTGATTCTGAGGATGAGAATTACTTAAAAGATGAAGAAAAGCTAGCTTGATATGTTTGATAAGATAAAAGATAAGTACAACCCTCAAGAATTTGAACAAAAAAATTACTCATTTTGGTTTGAGAATAAATATTTTTATGGTCATATTGATAAACAAAAATCACCTTTCTGCATAGTTATCCCTCCCCCTAATGTAACAGGATACCTGCATATGGGCCATGCTCTGGTTAATATTTTACAGGATGTTGTTATAAGATACTGGCGTATGAAACAGTTTGCTGCTACCTGGATACCAGGAACAGACCATGCTGGTATAGCTACTCAGAATGTAGTTGAAAAAGAACTTAATAGAAAAGGCGTAAACAGGTTTGAGTTAGGCAGGGAAAAATTTGTTGAGAAAGTTTTGGAGTGGAAGGAAGAATATGGAAGCAGGATAATAAAACAGTTAAAATCACTGGGCTGTTCCTGTGATTGGGATCGTATAAGATTTACATTAGATAAAGATTATACTCGTGCTGTAATTAAAGAATTTGTAATCCTTTATAATAATGGTCTTATTCATAAAGGGAATTATATGGTTAACTGGTGCCCCAGATGTCTTACTGCAATTTCAGATATTGAGGTGGAACACAGGTACGAGAAAGCGAATCTTTGGAATATAAAGTATCCCTTAATTGATGAAAAAACCGGTAAACCCAGCAGCAGTGATTGTATCATTGTTTCAACTACAAGACCAGAAACTATGCTTGGAGATACTGCAGTTGCAGTAAATCCAAAAGATAAGCGCTACAGAAAATACATTAATAGATTTGTATTGCTTCCCCTTATGAATAGGAAAATACCTATTGTTGAAGATGATTTTGTAGATATGGAATTTGGTACTGGAGCTGTAAAAGTTACACCCGCCCATGATCCTAATGATTTTGATATCGGCAGGAGGCATAATCTTGAAGAAATTAATATTATGGATGATTGTGCTGTCCTTAAATCAAATGCAGGAAAATATAAGGGGATGGATAGATATAAGGCAAGGGAAAAGGTTGTTGAGGATTTAAAGAAGCAGGGTTATTTAATTTTAATAAGTGATCACATTTCTTCAGTTGGACATTGCTCCAGATGTGAAACTGTGGTTGAACCCAGAATTTCAATGCAGTGGTTTGTTTCAATGAGTAAGCTGGTAAAACCGGCTATAAATGCAGTTAAAGAGGGAAAAGTAAAAATTATTCCAAAAAAATGGGAAAAAATATATTTTAACTGGATGGAAAATATAAAAGACTGGTGCATATCAAGGCAGCTATGGTGGGGGCATAGAATACCTGTATGGTATTGCAAGGATTGCGGTGAGATGATAGTAAGTGAGAGCGAGCCTTCAGGGTGTAACAACTGCAAAAGTAAAAATTTAGAGCAGGATAGTGATGTCTTGGATACCTGGTTTAGTTCATGTCTCTGGCCTTTTGCTTCAATGGGTTGGCCTGATAAAACTCCAGAGCTTAACTATTTTTTTCCTACAAGTACTTTAATAACTGGACATGATATTATATTTTTCTGGGTTGCTCGAATGATAATGATGAGTCTGTACTTTATGAAAGACATTCCATTTAGACAGGTTTTCATAAATCCATTAGTAACTGATTCTTCAGGGCAGAAGATGAGTAAATCAAAAGGTAATGTTGTAGACCCTATGGGGATAATTAATAAAAATGGAGCTGATGTTTTAAGATTTACATTAACATCTCTTACGACTCCTGGTAGAAATCTGCTTTTAGGTAAGGAGAAAATAGAAGGTGTAAGGAATTTTGCAAATAAATTGTGGAATGCTTCAAAGTTTGTAATCTCAAGTATTGCTGATGCAGATAGTATTAAAAATATTAAACTTAGCAGCTTAAATTTAAATATATGGGATAGATGGATATTAACCCGATTTTTAAAAGTATTGAGAGCAGTTGAGAAATATCTACAGAAGTATAATTTTTCTTATGCCTCAAGGCTGCTTCAGAATTTTTTTTGGAGTGACTACTGTGACTGGTACATAGAGTCAGTAAAAGTGAGGATTTACAGCAGTGAAGATGCCGGTGATAGGAAAACTGCTCAATATATATTATGGGATATACTGGAGAAGTACTTAAGGATGCTGCATCCATTTATGCCTTTCGTAACTGAACAGATTTGGCAAAATATTCCTCATGAAGGGGAAAGTATAATGATTCAAAAGTTTCCTGAGTTCAGTAATAAATTATTAGACAAGAACGTAGAAAAGGATATAGCTACTCTTTTTGATGTTATAAGTGAGATAAGAAAAATAAGATCAGAATTAAATATAAATCCTTCAGAAAAGATAAAAGTCAATTTAGTATCTGGAAATAGCAGAGATGAGGAAATTCTTGGGCAAAATAAAAAGTATATCTATAGCCTTGCAAAAGTAGGCAATTTGGAATTTAGCCACTCTGAAGAAAAAAAGGGTTATATTAAAACTACAAAGGGTAATACTAGCATATATATTTATATATTGGATATAGTGGATATAAACTTAGAAATTAAAAGAATTTTAGATGAGGCTGAGAAAATAAAAAAGGATATTGAGAAAAGCGGTAAAAAAATATCAAATCCTCAATTTTTAGAAAAAGCACCGTCTGAAATTATACAGAAGGAGAAAGATAAATTTTACAAGTTCAGCAAAACCCTTAAAGTTTTAAATGAACAGCTGAAGAGAATGAATAATATTAAAAAATGAAAAAGCGGGCAAAGGTGAATTTTGGGAAAGTATGTAAATATCTAGATGACTGCCTTATTTTTGGTATTAAGCCAAGTCTTACCAGGATTGAAAAAATACTAAAGCTTCTTGGAAATCCCCACAAAAAACTTGATTTTATTCATATAGTTGGTACAAATGGTAAAACTTCGACTGCTACAATTTTAGCTTATATATTGCACCAGCATGGCATAAGATGTGGTTATCATATATCACCCCATATAAATAGTTACACAGAGAGGTTTTGGATTTGCGGCCAACAGATAAAGCCAGATAGGTTTACAAAACTTTTTAACGATATATATCAATATATAAAAGAAGTAAATGATCTAGATTTGGGCGGACCTATAACCCAGTTTGAAATAATTGCTGCAATGGCTTTTAAACTGGCAGAAGAAGAGAATTTAGATGTAATGGTTCTTGAAGCAGGAATGGGCGGAAGGTGGGATGCTACGAATATTGCTGATTCAAAAGTTGTTGGTCTTTGTGGTGTAAGCCTTGAACATACTAAAATTCTTGGGAATACGATAAGTAAGATTGCCCAGGAAAAAGTTGAGGTTATAAAAAATAAGGCAGCTGTTGCTACATTAAGTAATAACAGGAAAGTTTTAGATGTTCTTACCAGGAAAGTAAAGGAAACTGGTTCCAGATTATTTATTTATAACAGGGATTTTAGGATTATTAATAGTCAAAGTATAGATGTGGGAGGCTGGAAACTTTATATTAAAAGTACTGCAGCAGAATACAGGGACTTAAGTTTGCCGCTTCTTGGTACTTATCAGCCACTTAATCTATCACTTGCCATAGTGCTTGCAGAGCTTTATATGGATATAGTAAATAAAAAAGTAAAGGAAGAATTATTAAAAGATAGTTTACGGGGAGTTAAAGTTCTGGGAAGATTTGAAATAATCAGAAGTAATCCAACAGTACTTGTAGATGCTTCTCATAATCCTGAAGGTATAATAAATTTTATTAAAAATATTAACAAGTATTTTAAAAAGGCAAATAAAATAGTTATCTTTGCTGTGCTTGGAGATAAAGATTATAAAACAATGATTGCAGATATTAGCAAAGTAAGTGATGTATTAATTTTAACATCAAGTCAAACTGATAGAAGTCTGGATATAGATACCCTGGAGAGTGAAGTAAAAAAGATTTTAAGTATAAAAAAGACCGGCAGAAGTGTGCCAAAAGAGGTATACAAGATAGATAATATAAGGAATTCTTTAAATTTTGCTTTAAAAATCTCTAAAAGTAATGATATTATATGCATTACTGGTTCAATTACTAATTTAGAGGGTATAGTTTAATTGAAAAATAATTGTTAATATAGTGTAGCTATTAATATAATTTAGATAATTATATTTTTTAAAATTTTTTTAAGTATTTTATTATTTGGAGGACATATGGATTTATTTGAGTATTTAAATAATATAATGGACTTTTTTAAGCTTCCTATCTGGAGGAATCTTATATATGGATTTGTCTTTTTTTTGATAATAATTTGGTTATCTTTTGTATATTGGGTATACAGAGATGCCAGACTTAGAAATACATCGGCAGTATTTTGGGTATTGGCAGTATTTGTTTTAAATTATTTAGGACTGGTTATTTATTTAATATTAAGACCTCCCGAATTTATAGATGATATTATAGAAAGAGATCTTGAAATAAAAAGAATGGAAGTAATCCTAAATTCTAAGCTTACACAATGTCCAGCCTGCGGGAATGAGATAAAAGAAGATTTTTTAATATGTCCGTATTGTAGAAAAAAGCTAAAAAATTCATGTAGTAAATGCGGGAAGCCTTTAAGTCTGGATTGGAAGGTCTGTCCTTATTGTAAAACAACAAGATAGGACTGTTTATAGCAATAAGATGTAAAAGGGATTAAAAAGAGATGGAAAAAAGCCTGGTTATTATAAAGCCTGATGGAGTAAGTAAGAAAGTAGTCGGTAAGATAATAACTTATTTTGAAAATCAGGATTTGAATATAGAAGAATTAAAAATGATGAAAATAAGCAGAGAGCTTGCTTGCAAACATTATCATGAACATAGAGATAAGGACTTTTTTAAGCAGCTACTGGAATATATAACTTCTGGTAATGCAGCAGTGATGGTAATAAGTGGTTATAATGCTATTAAAAAAATCAGAGATATTATGGGGCCAACTGATCCTAAAAAGGCAAAGACAGGCACAATTAGAGGTGATTATGGAACTGATACTACTGTAAATGTTGTGCACGGTTCGGATTCAAAAGAGAGTGCTGCGAGGGAAATAAAGTTATTTTTTTGTGAAGAATAATTAAAATAATAAATAATATTAGTGTAGGTGAATTGATGGCTAAGAGGAGAGGGGTAATAGTTTTTTTTATAGTACTTGCTGGTGGAATTTTAGGTGCTGTATTGGGCCATATTTTAAGAGATACTATTCCTATTCTTGATAAGGGCCTAAAAGTGGGTACTGATTCTTTAAGTCTTAATTTATATTTAATTGATGTAAGCTTTAGTATTCACATAAATATTACACTAGGTGCTATAATAGGGCTATTATTAGCTTTTTTATTGGCAGATATTGGAAGAAGAAGAAGGTCGTAAAAAAATTATTTTGGCTTCCAGTTCTCCAAGGAGGAGAAGAATTCTGGAGCTTCTAAAACTGGATTTTGATATAATGGAGCCTATGGTTTGCCTGGAGAGGAGTTTATCAAATCCCTACAGGACTGTGGTATTAAATAGTTCCAGTAAAGCCAGGAATGTTTATGATCGTATTGCATCTGGTAAAGAGGGAAAAAGATTAGAAAAAAGTTATAAAAATAAGTTTTTAGTATCCGGTTTTGATACTATTGTTTATTTAAAAAATAAATATTTTGGAAAGCCATCCAGTAAAAAACAGGCAGAAGAATATTTAAATTTTTTTTCAGGAAAGTCTCATCTAGTTATAAGCGGAGTTTGTGTTTTAAGTAGTTTAACTGGAAAGTACCTGTATGATACCGAGACAACCAGGGTGAAGTTTAGGAAATTAAGTTCTGTTGAAATTAAAGAATATATTGAGAAAGAGAATGTATTTGATAAGGCAGGAGCATATAATATATATGGATTGGGCAGCACTCTGGTAGAGAGAATCGATGGTTGTTTTTATAATGTAGCTGGGCTGCCAATTTTTAAATTTGTTAATTTACTTAAAAAATTTAATTATAAAATTCTAGGTTAAATTAAGGAGTTGGTAGATGTTTGAGTTCTTTTTAAATTTAATAGGCAGGGACATGGGCATAGATTTAGGAACTGCAAATACTCTTGTTACTGTTAAGGGGAGAGGGATAATCCTTGACGAACCTTCAATAGTGGCCATAGATAAGGAAAAAAAGAGAATTTTAGCAGTTGGAAAAGAAGCAAAAAGAATGGTTGGTAGAACACCAGGGAATATAGTGGCTATAAGACCATTAAAAGATGGAGTAATTGCAGATTTTGATACAACTGAAAAAATGCTCAGATACTTTATTCAAAAAGTTCATAAAAATATAGCTTTTGCCAGACCAAGAATTGTAATGTGCGTTCCGTCTGGTATAACTGCTGTTGAAAAAAAAGCAGTTGTAGAGGCTACTGAACAGGCTGGAGCAAGGGCAGCATATATAATTGAAGAGCCTCTTGCTGCTGCGATTGGTGCAGATCTTCCTATTGATGAACCTACAGGGAGTATGATTGTAGATATTGGAGGCGGTACATCAGAGGTAGCAGTTTTATCTTTGGGCGGAATAGTTGTAAGTCGTTCACTTAGGATTGGTGGAGATGAGATGGATGAAGCAATAATATATTATTTGAAAAAGGAAAATAATCTACTGCTTGGAGAAAGGACTGCTGAGAAAATAAAAATGGAGATTGGTTCAGCATTCCCTCTGGAAAATGAGGAAAAGATGGAAGTAAATGGAAGAGATCTGGTAACAGGGCTCCCGAAGACAATTATTCTAACCAGCCAGCAGATCAGGTCTGCACTGGAAAAAACATTAGTTGATATAATTAATTCTATTATAGAAGTACTGGATAATACACCACCTGAACTTTCTTCAGATATAATGAAAAGAGGCATAGTTTTAACCGGAGGAGGAGCGCTTTTAAAAGGACTTGTTGAGAGAATAAGTAGAGAAACACACTGCCCAGTTTACATGGCAGAAAATCCTCTTGCATGTGTAGCAATAGGTGCTGGAAAATGTGTTGAGGACTTTGCAACATTAAAAAAATATCTCCGGTATTCTAAACAATAATTAGTTTGTATTTTTTAAAAAATAGAAGCTAGTAAAAAAATCAGTGAGTAAGCTATTTATTAATGACACCTACAAAAAGAAATCTAAGGAATCTTATTATTTTAATTGTAATAATTATTTTATGTTTGATAGTTATTACAGTAAGCTTTAAGGATTCTAATTTAATAACAAAAGTTAAAATATCAACTCTTGATTTTTTCAAACCAATTCAGGAAAAAACCTTTGCATTCTTTAAGCCTGTCACAAATTTAACAAATTCTATAAGAGATTTTTTTAATGCAGGGGAAAAGCTGGCTGTATTAAGAGAAGAAAATGCTGCACTGCGAAAGGATTATAGTGAAAATATAAATTTAAAGATTGAGAATAATGCATTAAGGGAGCTTTTAGGTGTTGAAATAAGAAAAGATTTTGATACAGAACAAGCTAAGGTAATAGGTTTTTATAAAAGTAAATGGCAATCTGAAGCTATTTTAAATATAGGCAGGAGCAGTGGTGTTCTGGAGGGAATGGCAGTAATAAATGAAGATGGGCTTGTAGGCACAGTAATATTTAGTGCGAATAATTCATGCAAGGTAAGGCTTATCAATGATTCTCAAAGCAGTATTGGCGCTAGAATTCTTTCTTCCAGGAAATTAGGCATAATTGAAGGTAGTTCTGAAGGGAAAATTTACTTAAATTATATTTCTGTAGAAGAAATAGTGCAAAAAGGAGATGTAGTAATTACTTCTGAGTTCGGGGAATATATACCTTCTGAGATACTTATTGGAAGAGTTAAAAGGGTTACAGAAATTCATGGTGATCCTTATAAAGAAATAGAGATAGATCCGTATGCTGATTTTTGGGCTATTGAGTATGTTTTGGTGATAAAAAAATAAGATTGGCAGCATTCTATGAAAATTTTTCTAAGAGTTTTACATTTTTTATTACTTGTATTGTTTTTGATATTGCAGTTGGTTTTTGTTGAGCATTTAAAATTATATCATATAAATTTTGATTTAATTTTAGTGGCAGTTATTGGCATTACCCTAATGGACGGGGTATTGTATGGCATGATATATGGTTTTATAGGAGGACTGCTGCTGGATTTAATGGTTGGAAATATAGTAGGTCTTAGTGCGTTAATTTATGTTATTTGTGTGTTTATTGTAAGTAGGATTATAGTTATAGGATTAAAGCGAAAAATCTTGACTTACATTTTTTTAGTTTTTCTAACTACTGAATTAAGCCTTATTATCTCAGTTTTATTTTATTATTTATTTAATTACAGTGTTAATATGAAAGAATTTGGACTGGAAATACTGATAAATCCTGCCTGTAATATTATATTAGTTTTTATTATTTTCCCACTACTGCAGGCAGGCAGATTAAGAAAGGATGAATTTGGATTCTTATATAAAGAGAAGACTTAAAATTATAATTTATCTCTTTTTAGCACTGATAGTAGCTTTAGTATTGAGACTGTACTTTTTACAGGTAATAACAGGTCAGCTGTATGCTGAACAGGCACAGGAAAATATGTTAAGGTCAAAAACCATTCCCGCACCTAGAGGAAATATTTATGATAGGAATGGAAAACTTTTAGTTAAGAGTGTGCCTGTAGTATCTGTGGCAGTTGAACCACATATTGTTTTAGAAAATGAGGATGTAATAAAAATATTAAGCGAAAAACTGCATATGTCATATGATAGCATTGTTAAAAAGTTAGAAGATAGTAATTTACCGTATCTTGATAGATTAATTTTAAAGCAGGATATTGGTTACGAGGCAATGGTTTACTTGAAAGAAAATGCAAGTTTTTTACCTGGTGTTGAAGTGATAGATGTATTTTTAAGAGAATATAATTATGATTTTTTAGCTTCTCACATATTGGGGTATACAGGTGAAATAGATGAAGAAAAGTTGAAAACTGATAAGTATAAAAATGATTACGAAGGCGGTGATCAAATAGGATTGACAGGAATTGAACTTTTTTATGAAGAAGTCTTAAGGGGCCGAAAAGGAAAAATTATATATGAAGTTGATCCTTTAGGAAAACCTGTTGCTATTATAGAAGAAGAACCTTATATAGCAGGCAATAGCCTTTATTTAACTATAGATATTGATTTACAAAAAGAAGTTGAAGAGATTTTAAGCCAGTCTATTGCGGAGATAAGAGAGCGAAAGGTTCCAAGATCTGATGAGTATTATAAAGTACCAGGGGGAGCGGTAGTTGTCCTGGATGTCGAAAATTGTGAAGTACTGGCAATGGCAAGCTATCCTACTTTTAATCCTGAAATTTTTACAGGCGGGGTTTCAGTGGATGATTGGGAGTATTTAAATGATCCAGAAAATGAGTATCCTTTAAATAATAGAGCTATGATGGCTTACCATCCAGGTTCAGCTATTAAAATTGTTACAGCTTATGCAGGGCTTTCTGAGGATATAATTGATGAAAATACTACCTTTGTATGTCGCGGTATTTGGTATGGATTAGGTGAGGATTTTCCAAAATGGTGCTGGAATAAGGGAGGGCATGGTAGTGAGAATATATTAAGGGGCATTAGAGATTCGTGTGATATATTTTTCTACGAGATAGGTTACAGGCTTTTTTTAAAAAATAATAATATCGAAGAACTGCTGCAGAAATGTTTATTATTATTTGGGTTTGGATCAGAAACAGGTATTGACCTCCCATATGAGGACTGCGGACTGGTTCCTGGCAGGCAATGGAAGGAAGAATATTTTAAGGATAAGGTCGAATATTCCATATGGTTTCCAGGAGATACTGTTAATATGGCAATAGGGCAGGGCTACTTGCTGGCAACGCCTCTACAGATGGCTCAAGCTTATGCAATAATAGCCAATGGAGGAATAGAGTATACTCCACACCTGGCAAGAGAAATAAGGGATTGTAATGGGGATATATTTATAGATCTAGGTGGAAGTGAATGTGAGGACTTAGATATGGATAATAGTTATATAAATCTAATAGAGACAGGTTTAGGGCTGGTTGTGAAAGAAGGCACAGCTGCAAGTAGATTTAGAGACTTTCCATTAAATGAAATTCCAATAGCAGGGAAAACTGGAACTTCAGAAGTAGTAGGAAAACAGGATTATGCCTGGTTTGCCAGCTATGCTCCCATAGGAGATCCACAGTATGTTGTTGTTGTAATGCTGGAAGAAGCTGGAGGGGGATCAAGCTCAGCAGCACCTGTAGCTGAGAAAATATATAAGTATTTGTTCAATTTAAATTATTAGAGTATAGGGTAACTTAAATGAGGGATCTGTATTTAGAGAATAGCGGAATAAATAATCCTGATAAAGAAAAGAGAAAGATAAAATTTGATTTTATATTATTTTTTGCTGTTATTTTGATTTCTACTGTTGGTGTTCTTGTAATATATAGTGCTACTCGATACAGTATGCCAGGCGGAGTGGGTGATTCAATGTATTATTTGAAGAAGCAAGCTTCATGGCTCGGGGCAGCAATTACAGCATCTATTTTAATACAATTTATTAATTATAGAGTGCTAAAGAAATGTTGGTGGATATTTTTAATTATAATTGTTACAAGTCTGGTTTTAGTTCTTGTAATAGGGTATGAAGTATATGGATCAAAAAGTTGGATTGATTTGAAGTTCTTCTCAATCCAACCATCAGAATTCTCAAAAGTATTTATGGTAATAGTAGTATCTGCAATCCTTTCGAAATGGAGTAGAGAGAAGAAAAATAGAGTAGGTTTTAAGAAAGTGTCTCTTTCCCTTATTGCTGCATTTATTTGTATAGCATTGGTTTTACTTGAGCCTGATTTTGGTACAGCTTTAATTTTCTTTATAGTCTATATTGGTATATTATTCTTATCAGGAGCAAATTTATTATATCTTTTTAGCATACTGGGGATTGCTGTTGGTGGTTTTTTTCTTGCTCTTAAGATGGAATTAATCAAGCAGTACCAGTTAGACAGGATACTTATTTTTCTAAAGCCCGAAGTCCAGAAGGAAGGAATAGGATATAATTTATTTCAATCAAAGCTGGCAATTGGATCAGGCGGGCTCTGGGGAAAGGGGCTTTTTTTAGGAAAGCAGACAAATCTAAGTTATGTTCCCGAACATCACACTGACTTTATTTTCTCAGTTGTAGGTGAAGAACTCGGATTTTTTGGTGCACTTTTTATAATAGTTATTATGACTGTAGTTGTCTGGCGATGTTTTTATATATCAGCTAATGCAGATAATAGTTTCGGCTCGCTGCTTGCTGGTGGAATTGGATTTATAATACTTACACAGCTTGTAATAAATATTGGAATGACAATTGGCATAATGCCTATTATAGGGATTCCACTCCCATTTTTAAGCTATGGAGGTTCTAATCTCTTAAGTGTATTCATAGGCATAGGTTTGGTTGAAAATGTATATTCAAGAAGAGAATTAAGAAGAAAATACGAAATAGCATACCAGGAATTTGATTAGTTATGAGAACTGTAAAAACCCTTAAATTTAAAGAACTTGAAATCCTACTTGAAAATATCCAAAAACCTGGAAGGTATATTAATAAGGAGATTGGAACTAGTAGTAAAAATTTGAGCATAATAAAAGATTCTTCTGGTATTGTTTTTGCTGCACTTGTCTTTCCTGATATTTATGAAGTTGGGATGTCTAACATGGGTCTCCAGATATTGTATGACATAATAAATAGGAGTTCGTATTTTACTGCAGAAAGAATTTACAGCCCATGGCTGGATTTTGAGGAAAGACTAAGAGAACAAAAGGTAAAATTATTTTCTCTGGAAAATAGAATATTTCTGGATTGTTTTGATATTATTGGTTTTAGTGCCCAGCATGAAATGCTGTATACAAATATGCTAAATATATTAAATCTTGGGGAAATTGAGATAATTACAGAAAAAAGAGGTAAAAATTTCCCTTTGGTTTGTGCAGGGGGGCCAGCTGTAGTTAATCCTCAACCTCTCTCCAGGTTTATGGATTTTATGGTTATAGGTGAGGCTGAAGAGGTAATTGTACCGATACTTGAGAAAGTCAAGGCTTATAAGAATAACTGCAGGGATAAAAAGTGGTTTTTAAAAGAAATCAGAAAGATAGATGGTGTGTATATACCTGGTTTCTATAAGTTTTATTATTTTAAAGATGGAAGAATTAGAAATATCGAGCCTGACCATAAGGTTAAAAAGGCAGTTGTAAGTGATTTAGATAAATTTGATATAGTTACACGCCCGATAATTCCAAGTATTAAAATTATACATGACAGGTTCTCTGTTGAAATAATGAGGGGATGCAGAAGAGGCTGTAGATTTTGCCAGGCTGGAATTACCTATAGACCTGTCAGGCAAAGAAATGCTGTATCTCTTATTAAACAAAGTATAAAGGGAATAAGGAATACAGGTTATGATGAGATTTCATTTCTGTCCCTATCTTCAGCAGATTACAAGGATATTAATTATTTAGTAAACGGTGTTTTAAGTAATTTAAAAACAGAAAATCTATCAATTTCACTGCCTTCTTTAAGACTTGATAGTTTCAACATAGATATTGCTGAATTAATAGGTAGTGGAAGAAGGACTGGACTAACCTTTGCACCTGAAGCAGGCAGCCAGAGAATGAGAGATATTATTAATAAAGGTATCACTGAGAGAGAAATGATAGAATGTGCTGGTATTGCTTTTAAGAAAGGCTGGGAGAGAATTAAGTTATATTTTATGATAGGACTTCCTTTTGAAAAATATACAGATATTGAACAGATAATACTGCTTGTAAAAAAGATTATTTATACTGCTAAAGATATATTGCCGAGGCAAAAATTAAAAAGGTTTAAGGTAAATGTTAGTATTAATGCTTTCAACCCCAAACCTTTTACGGCTTTCCAGTGGGCAGCCCAGAATTCGGTAAAAACTTTAAAAGAGAAATTTGATTATATTATAAAAAATCTTCCCAGAAGGGATGTTAAGCTAAGTTGGTCCAGTCCTTATAAAAGCAAGGTAGAGTGTGCTCTCTCCAGGGGAAATATCATAACAGGAAAAGCTATAGAAAATGCATGGAAAGCTGGAGCAAAGTTTGATAATTGGACAGATTGTTTCAAATTTGATGCCTGGGAAGAAGGATTTAGGAAAACAGGCGCAGATATTGATTTTTATACTACAAGGGAGATTCCCGAAGATGAGATACTGCCATGGGATATTGTAGACATTGGTATAAAAAAACAATTTTTGCTCAAGGAATATAAGAAGTCTATTAAGAGTTCAAAATTACAGGATTAGTATTTATTATATGATAATTCTTATGGAATCATATTATGAAAGAAGTTAAATTAAGATTTAAGTTTATAAAAAGAAGCGAGTATAAATACCTGTCTCATCTGGATATTACAAGAAGTATAATAAGAGCGGTCAGGAGAGCTGGAGTAAAAATTAAGTATAGCGAAGGTTTTAACCCTAAGCCAAAAATAAATTTCAGCAACCCTACTCCACTGGGGATAGAAAGTATGGCTGAATACGCAGATCTTATAATACTTCAGGAGCTGGATGCAATAAATTTTATAGATATGATGAATATGCAGCTTCCCAAAGGG
>JADHVN010000084.1 GCA_016783995.1 Actinomycetota bacterium | reverse complement strand
ATATTAGCTTACAATCATTTAGTAAATTCTTCGATATATTCTTCTGCAACTATTTCCCAGCTATATTTCTCTTCAATAAATTGTCTGCACTTCTTTTTAAATTCTATACTTTTTCTCTTTTCGTAATTAAGAATAGTAATAATACTAGCTGCAAGATTTTCAACAAGCTTATTATTTATATAAAGCTTAGGCATATTTTTTAACAAGTCTTCATTGAAAAAATTTATCATGCTATCATATAATTCTCTAAATCCTGCATTATAAGTAATAACAGGAAAAATTCCTGAAGACAAAGCTTCTATAGCTACAACACCAAAAGCTTCTGTAAAAATTGAAGGTGAAGTAAAAACATCCGCTGCAGGCAGTAAATATCTCAATTCTTCATGCGACATTATTCCTGTAAAGTGTATACGTTTCGCAACCGGAAGCTTCTTAGCATCTCTAAAATATAAGTCATATTTTCCCTTTTTCTTTAAACTTTCAAGAAACATAGAGCATACTCCTGGAGTTTTAACTTCAGATCCAGCATCCAGTTTTAAATGATTCACAATCATATACTCAAAAAGTTCACTATTCCCTGTGCTTAGTGAAAAGATTAGAGCCTGTAAAATTTCTTTTGACTTTCCAAAACCAGTAAAAATAAACCTTGCTTCTGGAACTTTCTTTAAAATCATAGGAATTGCAGCAATTATTGCCTGAATACCTTTTGTCCAAAGATATTTTCCGACAAAAAGTACAATTTTATCTTTTTTGCAATTAATACTATCTAAGGTATCTAGTACATCACTATCAGGATGAAGATAATTATAATTCCTAGAAGCTGCATAAAAAATCTGTCTTATCTGAGGGTCCGAAGACAAATATTTAATCTTTTCTATAAGTTTTTGCTTTTGTAAAACACTCTCACCTTGATTTAGAGCCTTTATTTTTTTTCCCATTATATTTTTTAAAGAAGAAATAAGTCCATCTCTGTCATTAGAGGGTATTAAAAATAAGTTAAGGTCAACACCTGCAGGTATTACTTTTATTTCTGGTTTTAATACTACTTTTTTATTTTTAAAATATTCATATAACTCTTCTGCATTATATTCTGACACAGCCACGATTTTCTTTGCATTATTTAACCCTATCTTTGCATACTCAAATAAAATTTTGCTTTCTTTAACACTAAAATTTAAGGCACTGCCATGAAGAGACACAATATATGGTATATTTTTCTTTATAGCAGCAAGATAAGCTATGTAGGGCTGCATAATGCAATGATTTGTTTGAATAAAATCAATATTATAGTTTTTAATAATTGTTCCCAGGGCATTTACATTCTTTAAGATAAAATTTTCAACTTCATCCAAACTTGATTCCTGAAATGTCTCTACAATGCTGAATTCTTCATACCTGTCCTTAACATATACAAGCAGCTTTCCATCAAGGTCAGGTTTAAATACTCTACACATTCCATAGGGCTTCACGAAATTAAAAATTCGGGAGAAAGCTTTTAACAAACCGAATTTTATTAGGTTCTTTGACAAATGAGGAAAAATAGGCGACAGCCAAGACAGTAATATGGGAGATGGTGCAGAGATTTGCCGTAGCGGCAAGACCTATCACAGAGGGCTTTTGCATAAGGATTGAAAGCAGCCTGGAAAACACTCTTTCACTGCTGCTTCTCTTGTTAAAATCCCTCTTAAAGGACTCAGATCCATAGTCGATATTAGCTCTTATGCTCTCATCCACATCTACTCTCAGGTACCTGTAGCAGCCGGTACCCTCTAAAAACCGTGGATGAAACCAGGGACAATAGGGATGGTCCTTGGCAAATTTCTTTGATCCCTTTATGGGACAGACAAACTTATGCCGTTTTCTATTTTTTGCCTTGTCCCAGAAGATGCCTCTGGAAAGCATATTAAATCCCGCAATACAGATAGGCACACCTGAGGAAGTAAGTTTTGTGGTAGAGGGCACACCCCTTCTGGGATTCCTGGATATCCTTGGCCTTGCACCAAGATTCTTTACAATATATTCAATAATACTAGAAGAATCATACTCGGAATCAGCAATAACAGCTACAGGGTTTAAGCTAAGATTATCCTTTACAAAATCAAGCTGGGGGATAATTACACTAGTACCCCTTACATTAGCAGCAAGGGTAATCTCGGCCAGGGGAAGCTCAGAGCTGCAATCATTTATGATATGGTTCCTGTATCCCCAGAAAAACTCAACCTTGGTCTTATTGGAAGTAAAAGTGGGAAAAACCCCGATTCGGCAGTCTTTATCATTTTTGGGAGGTCTGTCTTTGTAAAATCTGTGCCTTACACTGGTCTTTAAGTTATTTTCTTTTACATTGGCCAGTATGGGACAGGAGTCGACTGCAAGATATTTCCCTTTTATGATTTTAAGCTGGATAAGCTTTCTTACCAGAGAGACTCTTATTTGGCCAAGAAGCTTATTGTCAATATCTTTAAGAAAGCAAGAAAACCTCTCTACAGGAATGGGTCTGTCCCCAGGCTCAAATCCCAGCACAGATGCCAGGGCAGGTCTCTCAAAAAGCTCGGTTGAAAGATCGCTTAAGCTGGCAATACTCCTTAGGTTCTTAAAAATAAGTGCCTTAAGTATTGCAGCCCTGTTAATGGGCTTTCTTCCCACACCGGGGCCTTTATCAAGCAAAGATAGATCAAGAACAGAAAAGAAAAGCTCATATCTTCTTAGCGGCCTATCAAAGATTTCCTCAAGATTAAATAATGGGTGCTGATACATTACCTACTCCTTTTAATTCGTGAAGGTCTTAAAAAATTGTGGTATCTAAAAAACTATTCTAAAGGGGAGGAGGCAAAAAAGTAAATCAGCAAAACCAGATTGGATAAGGCTTGAAAAAGAATTTTTATTTTATTAAAAAAATAGGGGTTTCACGAAACTCAAACGTTAAATTTTTGCCCTCCACACCCATCTGAAAGCCCAGAAATCGGCCTTTTTGGCCGAAATTTGCCCTTAAAAAACTGCCATTTGTGCGGGGTTTTTAAGGTGGAGGGCAAGTCTAAAATGGAAACCCTTTATTTGTGCGGGTTTTTGAATTTCGTGAAGCCCACCACATTCCAGGAAAGGAGGTCTTACGATTAAACTTTCTTTTATAATTTTTATTGGTTTTACTAAAAACATAAACTTCATTTACAAAATTAATTCTTTCAGCATGCGGCTCCTGGCACATAATAAATATATTATGACCCATTGAGCATAATTTTCCTGCAAGGTTCTTTACATAAATATTGCTTCCAGTTCCTGTCAGATGGTAGCCATGGACAAGACAGATATTCATAATCTTTTTAAAAATAAAATAAAGATTTAATAAAAATAAATAAAAATTTAATATAAAATCAATTCAAATATACCAGCTCGATTCAAGGATAATTAATAAATCTCTAATTAATCACAATTGGGGGTATTTACTTAACTAGGGTGTCTACTATATATAGTATTTGTGTGATCTTGTACCCCTTGTATTTTAATCTATATAGTATGAACCGAAGCCAAGTGAATACCCCCAAAATCACAAATAGTAGTTTCAATGGTATCCAGTTCTTTCCTTCCAACATAAGGGATAAACTCATGTGCTTTAGCCATCTCAATAAAAGAACATTTTTTATCTTTTTCCGCAGTATAGTTTATGACCAGGACAAATTTACCAGCATCAATCACTTTTTTTAAATAATTCAGAGCACAATTTAACTCATTTTCATCCTGTTTGTTATCATCAATATACCATAGATTTTCCCGGCCTATCCCGTCAATAGCCTGCAGGTAATCTTCTTTATCTACCAGTTCTTCAGCATTTTGAGGCACAACTAAAAAATTATTATATATTCAGCTTTTGCTCTTTTTGAGATATTTATTACAAAATCAATCATTTCTTCTTCTGCAGAACCTGCACATTCTCCCTCATAGTATTTATAGGCATCAATAATATCTAAATAAACTCCATCATAACCTCTCTCTATTATCTGATCTAATCTGCCAAATACTATCTCCTGCCACTTATTATCCCAATATTTAACTTTATAATTTCCAGCCCAATCTGGATTTTCTTCAATTAAAAAAGCTGGATTGCCAACCTCCCAGCCTTCCTGCCAATAGTCCCTGTATCTCTCAGCTTCGCCAATGCTGAGATATGCAAGTAATATCTTATTATCCTTATGTAGAATCTCCAGCTGTTCTTTTATTAGGCCGCAATCATCTGGATCAACTATTGCTATATCAAATTCTTCATCTTCCAATTCAGAAAAACATATATTTTGTAAAACACAAATGAATTTTGCATCAGTATCAAATAACTTATGCGAATTTGGCTCCATATAATTATCCTTCTCCGGGAAATCATTTTCTTCTGGATTATTTCCTTCTATACCCTTTTCTTCTGTATCTTTTTCAGAAATCATCTCAACCTGTTTATATTGTAATGATTTTACTGGAACACAGGACAAAGTAAGACAAACTATAACTACTAAATAAATTACAGTTACAATAATAATTGTAAAAAATTTTATTTTTTTAAGCACATAAACCCTTACTTGCTTTTAGGAGTAAAAAAATTAACTAAATGCGTAAAAAGACCTCTTTTTTCTCTGTAAATAACAGGCTGGCCGCAAAAAGTATGATAATGAATATTTCTTAAATATATTACCAGCTCTATAATTGCTACAATCAGTGATATAAAAGCTGAAAGGAAAAATCCCATACCGTAAACACTTTCTGAATACTGTATTGTTAGCCATGTAAGTACTACATTTGTTAGAAGGAAAGTAGAAGATACAAACAGAGCGCCCCTTCTGTCCTCAAAATATAGAAGAATCATAATAACAATTAAAACAATTATATTTAAAAAAGCTCCAAGTACAAGTAAATTAAAAATATCTAAAGACAGCTGAGATAGACCCAGTCTTGGAAGAACATAATATCCAACAGCAATAAAAACTAAAGAGACGAACAGCTGTATCTCAATAATATTTCTTATCTCTGCCCACAGGACCCTTGTCATACCTTTCCTGGCATTTTCAATATCACTAAAATTACCCTTGCCGGTAATGAGAGAATAGTATGTTCGATATTTCTCGTAAAAAGATGTTTCAACTGAAACAACAAATACTACCATTGAAGGCATAATAGATAAAAAAGCATAGAAAGTTGGAACATCATACGTTGGTGCATAAATGTATGTTGATTCAACAACCACACCTAACTTGCTATTCCAGAAAAGGAAATTATGACTGTACAGATCTAATTTATAAAATAGAGAAGCAAAAAAAATTGATGAATATTTATCAAAATAGGTTAAGAAGTTAAAATACTTCTTTACTGATTTTTTAAAATACCTCTTAAGGTGAGTCATTTGTAAAGTTATTATTACAAAAAATCCTATATCCATTGCAAGCAAAAGACTGAAAACTACTGCTAAATCTGTAAATCTGATAAAAACAAAAGCTGTACCAAGTATAATTAAAACTCCCCAGACAAAGCTTTTGACTATTTTAATAAAATCTTTCAATGCAGACAAATACGCCATCACAAGAAAAATAATAATAAGTTCCATAAACAATAGATAACTTGTAATCTTAATTTCTATAGATATAGGAGAATTCCAGAAGAAAATAATTGCAACTGCTCCACTAATTACAAGGACGATGCTAAGAACACCATAAAGAGAAGGTAAAATATATTCAAATTTTTTACTATAAAGCATATCTGAAATAAAACGAGTAACTATCATTTTAAAACCACTTGCAATTATCTGAGAAAATATAAATGCATATACTACTGTTGCAATAAATAGTTCTTTTTCCCTAAATGATACATCCATTAAGTCTAAAAATAGTAGTATAGAAACTATTACTACTACGCATAATATAAAGGGCCCGACAGCTACCAGGGCTGAATAAGCATAAGCCTTAATGCTGCTTAATATGCCTTTGCCTTTAAATAATTTTTTTAGTTCAAACCCAATACCAGCCATAATATTAATTCTTAAACCTGTTATAAATTTCCCTATACTTTTTTACACACTCCTCAGAAGTATAGAACTTAGAGACCCGTTTTAGACCGTTTTCCCCCATTGTTTCCCTTAATTTTTTGTCTCTGCAAAGCTTTATAATTGCCTTTGATATTTTCCCAAC
>JADHVN010000083.1 GCA_016783995.1 Actinomycetota bacterium | reverse complement strand
TGTCACTATAGACATCTTTTCTATGTCTGAGTCTAAGTATCAATATTGACAGTTCTTTATTACGTATTGTATATATTGTCCTAAAACTACCAATTCTGTATTTCCATAAATTGCTGTATTTTCCTTTTAATTTATTTCCAGAATAGGGCTCAGTAGAAATTTTATTAATTTGCAATGTGTATAATAATTGCTACTTATTAAAAGATCTATTGATGTAAATTAGTATAAAATATCTGAGAATGTAATCTTAAAAAAAATAATAAAATTATTTGACAATACAATATATTGTGTATTAGAATATAAATATACACAATATATATTATTATATTACTGTTAAATATAATCTTATAGGATATCAGAAATAGGATTCTTCTATTGTTGGCGAGTTATAAAAAGCTAAGAATTTTTTTCAAAGGGGATCATTCATGAAAGAAACAAAGAAAATAAAAAAGGGAAAAAGTAAGGATGATTATTACCATAAGAAGGATATTAATTTATCTCAAAATGCAATAAAGGTACTGGAAAGAAGATACTTGAAGAGAGATGAAGAAGGAACACTTTTAGAGACTCCAAAGGATATGTTTATAAGGGTTGCTAGAAATATTGCAAGTGCTGAGAAGAATTATGGTAAATCTGATGAAGAAATAAGGGAAGTTGAAAGGAATTTTTTTGATATTATGACTGATCTTGATTTTTTACCAAATTCTCCGACACTGATGAATGCAGGAAACGAACTTCAACAACTGGCAGCATGCTTTGTTCTTCCAGTAGGAGATTCCATGGAGAAAATTTTTGAAGCAATAAAGGAAACTGCGCTTATTCAAAAATCTGGTGGTGGTGTTGGATACTCATTTTCCAGTATAAGGCCAAAAAATGATGTTGTACTTTCAACTAAAGGTATATCAAGTGGACCGATATCATTTATGACTGTTTTTAATGCAGCTACAGATACTATAAAACAGGGCGGTGTTAGAAGGGGTGCAAATATGGGAATACTCAGGGTAGACCATCCTGATATTTTGGATTTTATAACCTGTAAGGAAGACAGCAGTAAATTGACAAATTTTAATATTTCAGTGGGTGTGACTGAATCATTTATGAAAGCAATTGAAAATAATGATGAATACGATATTGTAAATCCAAGGACTAAGGAAGTTGCAACCAGGTATAATGCAAGGGATATTTTTAAAAAGATTGTTAAACATGCATGGAGGAATGGTGATCCAGGTATAGTATTTTTAGATAGATTAAATAAGGATAATCCCACCCCAAATTTTGGTGTTATTGAAAGCACCAATCCGTGCGGCGAGCAGCCTCTACTTCCATATGAGGCATGCAATTTAGGATCTATAAATCTTGCTCATATGATTAAGGAAGAAGAAGGAACAGTAAAGGTAGATTATGATAAATTAAGAAAAGTAATTCATATTGCAGTTAGATTTTTAGATGATGTAATTGATATGAGTAAATATCCGATTGAGAAAATAAAGAAAATGGCAGCTGGAAATAGAAAAATAGGACTTGGTGTTATGGGTTTTGCAGATATGTTAATTCTTCTAGGGATACCTTACAACAGTGAAGAAGCATTAGAGCTGGCGCAGGAAGTTATGAGCTTTATACAGGATGAATCAAAGGAGGCTTCTAAGGATCTGGCAAAAGAAAGGGGAAGTTTCCCAAATTTTAATGGCAGTGTGTATGACAGCCCTGATGGTTATAAGATTAGAAATGCTACTACAACTACTATTGCTCCAACAGGAACCCTAAGTATTATTGGAGATTGCTCCAGTGGCGTAGAGCCTCTTTTTGCTATCTCATTTGTAAAAAATGTAATGGATAATGATAAATTGGTTGAGGTAAATAAATATTTTGAAACTGTAGCAAAAAAAGGCGGATTTTATAATGATAAACTTATGGAAAAAATAGCAGAAGAAGGAAATCTAGAGGATATCAGCGGGGTTCCTTCTAATTATAAAAGAATATTTGTTACAGCCCATGAAATTACACCAATCTGGCATGTAAGAATGCAGGCATCCTTTCAGGAATTTGTAGATAATGCAGTTTCTAAAACAGTTAATTTTCCTAGTACTGCTACTGAGAAAGATGTTGAGGATGTATATATGTTAGCATATAGGTTGGGTTGTAAAGGAATTACTATATACAGGGATAGAAGCAGGGAAGGTCAGATACTTAGAGTTGAGGGGAAAGATAGAAAGGAAAGTAAGCAGGAAATTAGTAAAGGGGCTGAAAGTGTTGGTAAGTCTGATGAAGGTGGCAGTGCTCTAGTATCAGAAAAAGGGTTAGAAGAAAAGACGAGTAGAAGTCAGGTAAGTAAGCAAAAGCAAGAAGAAGGTAAGGTTAAAGAGGATGAAAAAAGTGGGGAAAAACCAGTTGAGAGAATAAAACCAAGGCCAAGGCCAGATATTACCCAGGGATTTACAAAAAAGTATGATATTGGCGGATGCGGCAAGCTTTATGTTACTGTTAATTCAGATGACTATGGTATTTGTGAGGTATTTACTAATACAGGGGAAGAAGGATGTGCAGCTTTATCAGAAGCTATAAGCAGGCTTATCAGTGTAACTATTAGGTCAGGCATAGACTTGAATTCAATACTAAAGCAGGTTCAGGGTATCAGGTGTATTACCTGTATAGCTGATGACAAGACGCATGTCCTATCCTGCCCTGATGCTATAGGGAAAGCTATTGAGTATTATTTGAAAGGGTCAAATAAATTTGACCTGGATGTAGCAAGTGGCCCAAGATCAATAATGATATGTCCTGAGGAAGGTTGTGGAGGTATTATGGAGCCTGAAGGTGGATGCTATGTATGCAGAAATTGCGGGTTCTCAAAATGCTCCTAGTTGCCTATCTTTAAAAATTATATTATCTTATTGAGATAATAAGGTATTTTTATTTATTATCTGATTCTTACTTTCCTAATAATTTTTTTAACGTAGAAAGGTATATCTGGTAATCTCCTTCTGAATGCAGAACCATAGTGACAAGTTCTATTTCAGAATGACCTTTTAAATAATCTATAATTGTACTAAGGGCTATTTTAGAAGCCTCTTTTACTGGATATCCGAAAATACCTGTACTTATTGATGGAAATGATATGCTTCCAATATTATTTTTAGATGCTTCAGAAAGGCTATTTTTGTAGCTGTTCATTAAAAGTTTAGCATCCTCAGAGCTTCCGCTGTAAACAGGACCTACAGTATGAATAACATATTTTGCTGGAAGGTTGTAGCCTTTGGAGATTTTTGCCTCTCCTGTTTGGCAGCCTCCAAGCGTTTTGCATTCTTCCCACAACTTGGACCCAGAAGCTCTATGAATAGCACCTGAAACTCCTCCTCCCGGGGAGAGTGCATTGTTTGCTGCATTTACTATGGCATCAGTTTCCTGGATTGTAATGTTGCCTTTGATCAGTTTAATATATGAATCTGCTATTTTATATTTTGCTTCTAGCATCCTTACCCCTTATTCCCAGCGGAATGTTTTGATAGATACCAAGCCTCCGACAACCAGTAACCCTACAAGGACTAAGACATTTACAATATGATCACTCCAGCTAGAGCCATACCACAAGCCACGCATAAGCAGGACAACATGAGTTAATGGCAGATATTTACTGAAGTTAGCTATTTTATCTGAAAGTATTTCCAGTGGAATTGCAGCTCCTGACAGGAACATCATTGGAAAGGCAAATATCATACCGGCTACCTGTGCAACTCGTGATGTTGGTGAAAGGCTTGCTATTAAGAATCCAAAAGCAAAGAAAGATAGGGCACTTAAGGTGAAGCCTACAAATACATAAAACAGGTTACCTTCAAATTGAACATTATAAATAAGTTTTCCGATTAGAAATAGAATTATAACTCCAAACAAGGTCATAATATAATAAACTAGGACAGTTGAAACTAGATAAATTGCAGGGGATATAGGAGTTGACTGAAAACGACGGAGTATTCCTTTTTCGCGGTCTGATGCTGTAGCTATTGGGACACTCATGAGCCCTACCGAGACTATTATTATTGCTATGAAGGAGGGAACGGCTATATCAATATAACCCTTGCCGCCAAAAAATGGACTTGGGTCGTTTCCATAAATAAATCCAAAAAGCAATAGCAGCATTGGCGAAAAAGCTAGTGTGAAAAAAGCTGCCATAGGTTCTCTTATGTATAGTTTTGCTTCAACTACCGTAAATCTGAATAATGCCTTCAAATACTTTCTCCTTTTTATTCTTCTTTTTCCATTTCGCTACCGGTTAATGTAAGAAATACATCTTCCAGTGTTGCCTGCTCTGTTTTTAGGTTAAGAAAGCGAATGTTATTCTTAACCAGTAAATTTATAACATCACTAACCATCGACTGGTCTTTTCCATAAACAACTATCTTATTGGCTTTCTGCTCAGCATTTGTTATGGTGCTTAATTGTTTAATTAAATTTATATCAAAATCCTGCACTAGATTAAATATTAGTCTTTGCTCGACATCTATATCCCTAATTAGATTTTCTGGTGTATCCAGTGCAATAATTTTTCCATGATTCATTATTGCAACTCTATTACATAATCTTTCTGCTTCTTCCATATAATGGGTGGTTAAAAAAATTGTTTTACCTTTTTTCCGGATGTTTTCTATAAGTTTCCAGGTATTCCTTCTGGCTTGAGGATCTAATCCAGTTGTAAGTTCATCTAAAAAAAGAACATCGGGATCATTTATTAATGCAAGCGCAATGAAAAGGCGCTGCTTCTGCCCGCCTGAGAGTTTATCAAAATATGATTTCTGTTTTTCTTTTAAACCAAGATCATCAAGAAGTGATGGCCATTTTATAGTTTTATGGTAAAAGGAATTAAATAATTCCAGCGCTTCCCAGACTTTGAGTCTTTCCGGGAGTTCTGATTGCTGCAGCTGAATTCCAATATATTTTCGTAAGTTTCTGCCATCTTTGGTTGGATTAAAGCCAAGAACATCGATGCTCCCGCTACTGGGTTTTCTTAAACCCTCAATACATTCAATGGTAGTGGTTTTTCCTGCACCATTGGGTCCGACAAGGCCAAATATTTCTCCTTTAAAAACATTAAAAGAAATATCATCCACTGCCTTTATTTTTCCATAAGATTTATATAAATTTTTTATTTGAACTATGGCTTCACTCATGTTACCTAAGAGTAAGTGTTTCTATTAATATAAGAATAATGTTATCAAATTATAATATAAAATTATTATTGTCAACAAAAAGATGATAGCTTGTTATTTAAAATTTAAAAGTGCACACCATGGAAGCTATAAATCTCAGATTATATTCAGAGACGAGTAGTGATTTGAGGGAGAAGGCTTTTTAAATAGATAAAACGCAGGATTATTTAGCTAATGAGGGTAGAAAAAATAATTACGGAGTATTACCGAAGCAAATAGTAATATTTGGTATATAAGTAATACTTGATATTAAGTATTACTTATATTATACTAATACAAAATAATAAATAGTTAGCATAGGATAATCTAATGCCAAGAATTACAACAAAAGGACAAATTACGATACCTAAAAATATTAGGGACCAGTTTAATATAAAAACCCATGACATTGGTGAATTTACGGTTAAAGATGGAAGTATTATTTTTACAGTAAAGAAGGGAACTATACTGGATGCTATTACTAAAAAAACCAATAAAAAAATTGATTTTAAAAAACTCAGAAAACAAATGGAAAAAGATATTGCTGAAGATATTATAAGAAAGATGAAATGATTTTTTTAGATACTAATATATTTTTAAGATATTTTGAAAGAGAAGATGAATTAATATATAAAAAGGTTGAAAGATTATTTTTAGAAATAGTTCAGGGCAATATTATAGCCATTTCCAATGCATTAGTTATTGCTGAAGTAATCTGGGTGCTAAAAAAATTCTATGATTGGGATAAAGGAGAAATATGTAATAATATAGAATTAATTTTAAAAACCTCTAATATCAAATTTAGGGAAAGGTCCACTATTATTGAGGCTGTTAATTTTTACAGGGATAAAAATATTAATTTTATTGATGCATATAATTTTTCATATATGAAGTATTACGGTATTAATAGAATCTACTCCTTTGATAAAGATTTTGATAAATTAGAAAATATTAAAAGGATTGAGCCTTAATATTTAAACCTGGAATAATTTCTGGCATTTAAATTTTTAATTTAAACTTATATACTCTTGCTAATTTTATTTAT
>JADHVN010000082.1 GCA_016783995.1 Actinomycetota bacterium | reverse complement strand
CCTCCTCAGAAATTGGGGTAGGTCCTGGTGTCATTATATAATTCTTTCTCATTTTCATTCTCCCTCTATTATATATATAATAATTATAGAAAATTAATTAGATAGCTAATAAAACTACAAACCTTTATTTTTTGCTGCCTCTATTACATGCAACTTTTCCTGTTCTTACTAATTCTAAAATTCCATATGGTCTTAGTAATTCTTCCAAACCCTTTACCTTTTTACTGTTTCCAGTAATTTCAATCAATAGAGACTTCCTGCCAACATCAACAATATTAGCTCTAAAAATATTTACAATCTCCAGTATCTCTGCTCGAGCTCTTGAATCTGTACTAACCTTAATTAGAACAAGCTCTCTTTCAACTATATTCGAAGGATCTAATTCTTGAATCTTAATTACATTAATAAGTTTATAAAGTTGTTTTATAACCTGTTCAATACTATGCTTTTCTGCATTAACCACTAATGTTATTCTAGATATTTTTTCATTCTCCGTTGTCCCGACAGCAAGGCTTTCAATATTAAAACCTCTTCTGCTGAAAAGCCCTGATATTTTAGCAAGCACTCCAGCCTTGTTTTCTACAAGCACTGATATAATATGATTCATCTATACCACCTAATCACTTTCTATCATTTGATTAATAGGAGAACCGGGCGCTACCATAGGATAAACATTCTCCTCTCTATCTATCCAAAAATCAACAACCACAACATTATCTATTTCTAATGCTTTTTTAATAGTTTTTTCAACAGCATCTTTATTTTTAACTCTAAATCCTGTACCGCCATAAGCTTGCACCAATTTAACAAAATCAACACTATTTTCTATACCAGTATGTGAATATCTTTTATTATAAAATATTTGCTGCCACTGCCGAACCATACCTAGATACCCATTATTTAAAATCATAATCTTTATCGGTATCTTATTAACAACAGCAGTTGCAAGCTCCTGCGAAACCATCTGAACACTTCCATCACCAGCAATATCTATTACATGTTTTTTTGGCATTCCTACTTTTGCACCAATAGCTGCTGGTAACCCAAAACCCATTGTACCAAGCCCCCCTGAAGTAATAAGAGTTCTCGGCCGGCTGAATTTATAAAATTGGGCTGCCCACATTTGATTCTGACCAACCTCTGTACATATTATCGCATCACCCCTGGTTATTTCATAAATCTTTTCAACAATATACGCAGGCTTTAACCCCTTGGAATCATTATCATATCTAAGAGGATGATTCTTTTTCAATTTCCTAAGATAGCCCAGCCATTCTTTTCTATCAGGTACACCTTTTTTTTCGGTTAATTCTTTATACTTATCCATTAAATCTGAAAGAACTATTTTTGCATCACCAACTATAGGAATGCTGGTTTCAATATTTTTCCCAATTTCTGCAGGGTCTATATCAATATGTATTACTTCCGCTTCTCTTGCAAATTCTGATAACTTTCCTGTTATCCTGTCATCAAACCTTACTCCTGCAGCTATTATTAGATCAGTATTTGTAAAAGCTAGATTAGCATATCTTGTCCCATGCATTCCAGCCATTCCAAGAGAAAACTCATCAAGCTCGGGAAAACAACCTTTACCCATAAGTGTAGTTATAACTGGTATTTTAGCTTCTTTTACAAACCTGGTTAATACATCACTTGCTCCAGATGTTATAATTCCTCCTCCTGCAAAAAAAACAGGTTTTTTGCTGTTAAATATTTTCTTTGCTGCCTGAATAATCTGTCTTTGATTACCTTTATAAGTTGGTTTATAACCATCCAACTTTAACTCAACTTTTATATTTTCATTTATTAATCCTTTTGAAATATCAACAGGGATATCTATTAAAACTGGACCAGGCCTGCCAGTAGATGCAATATAGAAAGCTTCTTTCACAACTTTAGGTAATTCCAAAATATCCTTAATTAAATAATTTTGCTTCGTAATAGGTGCAGTTATACCTGTTATATCAGCTTCCTGAAAAGCATCAGTACCTATTACACTAGTATCAACCTGACCAGTTATAGCAACAATAGGTATTGAATCCATATAAGCATTTGCTATCCCGGTTACAAGATTTGTTCCGCCTGGACCGGATGTTGCCATACAAACCCCTGTTTTTCCAGTAGCTCTGGCATAACCATCAGCAGCATGAACCGCACCCTGCTCATGACGAACAAGTATATGTCTTATATTACAATCAAAAATAACATCATATATAGGTATGACTACTCCGCCAGGAAACCCAAATATAACTTCTACACCTTCCTCTTTAAGACACTTTATTAACATCTGTGCACCACTAATTTTACTCATACCTTCTCCAATCTTATCTTAGTAAGTGTTAGCAGGTATTAATAAGAACTTTATATTAATACCTTTAATAATACTATTTTTAATTCCTTTTTTATTTGATAATTTCCCAATCATTTATTTACACTAATTTATTCCAATATAGCTCCCCTGGAAGCAGATGTTACCTGCCTTGAATACCTGTACAGATAACCTTCTTTAATTTTTATATCCGGGGGTTCCCATTTTTCCATTCTTGATTTAATTTCATTATCACTTACAAGAAGATTTATTTTATTGTTCTTAATATCAATCTCTATTGTATCCCCATCCTGTACTATACATATAGGCCCGCCTGCTTGAGCTTCAGGAGAGATATGACCTATAGCTGCTCCTCTTGTAGCACCTGAAAATCTGCCGTCTGTAATTAATGCAACTTCCTTATCTAATCCAATTCCAGCAATTGCTGCTGTAGGAGAAAGCATCTCTCTCATTCCTGGCCCCCCTTTTGGCCCTTCATATCTTGTTACCACAATTTCTCCTGAATTAATCTTTTCATTCAATATTGCTTCCACGGCATCTTCTTCACTATCAAATACACGAGCCTCTCCTTTATGGTACAGCATTGAAGGATCGACAGCTGATTTCTTAACTACACATCCTTCAGGAGCTAAATTTCCCCATAGTATTGCAAGACCACCATCCTTGCTGTAAGGATCTGTAACTTTTCTTATAACATCTTCATTTAGAATTTCAGCAGATGATATATTTTCTTTTACCTTCTTGCCGGTAACAGTTATATTATCACCATTAATTAAATTGTTTTTCATCAGCTCGTTCATAACAGCTTCAACTCCACCTGCTTGATATAAATCCTGAACGTGATGATTGCCTGCCGGACTCAATCTGCATAAATTTGGAGTATTTTTACTTATTTCATTAACCAGA
The DNA here is from genome assembly GCA_016783995.1 of Actinomycetota bacterium. The sequence continues at coordinate 3,000 of JADHVN010000082.1, read as the reverse complement.
TCCAGTGAAAATGGAACTTTTGCCTCATTAGCAATAGCCGGCAGGTGAAGAATAGTATTTGTTGAACCCCCTAAAGCCATATCAACAGCTAAAGCATTCTTTACTGAAACAGCATTTACTATATCTCTTGGTTTTATATTCTTCTCTACAAGTTCCATTATTTTCATTCCTGTCATTTTGGCAAGCCTCAGCCTTTTTGAGTAAACTGCAGGGATAGTCCCGTTTCCTTTAAGAGCAAGACCTATGGCTTCAGATAAGCAATTCATTGAATTAGCAGTAAACATACCAGCGCAGCTTCCACAGGTGGGGCATGCTTCATTTTCAATTTCAATCAAATCACTCCCACTGTATTTTCCTTTTTTATACCCGCCAACAGCCTCAAAACAGTTGCTGAGATCAATATCTCTTTCCTTAAATTTTCCTGCAAGCATGGGACCGCCGCTTACTATTATAGAAGGAATATTTAACCTGAGAGCTGCCATAAGCATACCTGGAATTATCTTATCGCAATTTGTAACTAAAACAAGTCCATCAAATGGTTGAGCAATAGAAACTGCCTCAATACTATCTGCTATAATTTCTCTTGTAGCAAGAGAATATTTCATACCTATATGGTTCATAGCTATACCATCACAAACTCCAATTGTTGAAAATTCTTGCGGTGTTCCTCCTGATATCCTAATACCTGCCTTTACAGCTTCTGTAATACTGTCCAGGTGCATATGCCCGGGTATCAGCTCATTTGCAGAATTTACAACGCCTATAATAGGTCTGTTAATTTCTTCATCTATGTATCCTAAAGCTTTAAGCAGTGATCTGTGAGGCAGCCTGGTAACTCCCTTTTTCATAATATCGCTTCTCAATTTTCCTCCTTGCTATTCTTTGGTATTATTCTAAACTTTTTTACCCACAAACAGAATCTATTTTGTTTACTATTCTAACTGATAACTTATCAAATTTTACGATAATAATACATATAAATAATTAAAATTAAAAATAGGATTAATATAAAAAAAATAAACTGGTGGTAATCCTAAACAACTAGAGTGAAATACCAACAAGTAGTAGACAGACTGAAATAATGACAGGCACAGAAAGACAACTGGAAATACTAATATTACCATCTGTTGATGCTAATATTACTTGTTTTTTACTAAAAATTTTAAAAACTTTCTTATAATCTTTCATTTTGCCTGTAATAATTTATAATTGGAGAGTTATAATAACATAATTATATACCTAATACAATATTTTTTCCGAACTTTTTCCGAACTTTGTCAGAGCCAAGTAGAAATTTCCTCATATTTTCTAATTTAGCATAATTTGCTTTTTACAAATCACATTATTGCTATTGCATTAGGATTATTTATTGGATTTTTTTTAGGTAATAATTACCGAATGTAGATTATTATTATAGATTGTAAAAATATAAGGTGGCTTAAATATTATTAAATATTCAAGCCACCATTAACTATACAAAATTTTAAACTCTTAAGGTTTCTTATTCTCTGTTTTTTTAATTTTATTATTTATTATACTTTAATTACCACTCTGCTGCTGAGCTTTTGACCTGTATTCCTGAGCAGAAAGGTGTCCCTGGCTTAAGTTCAGGACTGCATTAAAATTACTGATTGCATCAGAATAATTTTCCTGCCTGTAACCTATAAGGCCTTTCTCAAACTCTTCATAAACCATTCCTACTTTATTTTCAATACCATTCCTGTTTATCATTTCCCTAATATCATTACCTGTAGCTAAAAAAGCAGTATTTGTATCAGGCCCAAAAGATACAAGGCCAATCACTTCACCATTATCATTTAAAACCGGACCACCGCTGTTTCCAAAGGTAACATTGCTGTCAATCTGGAAAACCTCAGCACCACCAATCATTTTTCTTGCACTGATAGCCCCGGAATTTACAGTTGGAGTCATTATAGATCCTTCGCTTAAATCACCTGTCCATGGGTATCCAATAATTGTAACAGAATCCTGTATCTCTACCAGTGAAGAATCGCCAACAATTATACCTGATAGTGCTCTTCCTGTACCTGACTGTATCTTAAGTATTGCAATATCCCTCTGATCCCATGGGCTAAAATCAATTACTTCTGCCCTCATATAATCAGCGTTAGAAGCATCTGGAGTACCTGCTGTTGCAGTATTAAACTGTACATATACTTCCATATCCGGGTCTGGATTGTCAAATCCCTCAACCTTGTAGGTATCATAAATCCAGTTCCAGTCAGCATCAGTTAAGTTAAAATAGTCATCTGGATATGTATCAAATATATAAGCATCTAAAATAGCCCATTTTGTTTCAACATACGGAATGTCTATAACATGAGCCGCAGTGATAATATGACCGGTATCAGGATTTACACAGAACCCTGTTCCACCAAATGGTCCATAAAAATACTCAACACTCCAATCCTCAAAATTAGGGTCATACACAAATGCATAAACAATAGATGTAACATAACCTACTGCAGGAGTTGTCAATATCACTTTATCCTGAGATGTAAGCTCATAAGCTAGGGGCTCAGGTTCTGGTTCTGGCTCGGGCTCGGGCTCAGGTTCTGGTTCTGGTTCTGGTTCTTTTTCTTTAACTGGACCCTCGTCAGCTTCCTCAGATGCCTGTTCCTGAGTTTCAGGCGGCCTTGGACCAAAGCAGCCAACTGATGTGTATCCTATAACAAATACTGAAATCAGAACAATGACTAAGACTTTCAAAATATCCTTTTTCATTTCTCCTCCTTCTAAAATAATAACAAACTTATTACAATACTAACCTTACCACCTTTTTCATCTTTAGTAACTCATTACAAATTATATCAAATTTATAATAATTATTATAATAAGCTAAACCTTCACTGCTTGGCTATTATTATATACTCTTATTATTTTATATTATAGCAATATTTTATTATATTTTCTATAATTTTACTATCTTTTTATTTATTACTATTTTATAAACATAATATTTAAATAAGTTTAGCTATA
>JADHVN010000081.1 GCA_016783995.1 Actinomycetota bacterium | reverse complement strand
GAAGCAGGAAAAAGAATGCTTAGTAAACTAAGCAGAAGCCATAGGGTTTGCCCTGTGGAGCGTCACAGTAAAAGGGAAAAGAAGAATGGTTAAGAAATTAGATAGAATTACGATTGATCCTAATGTTTGTATGGGGCAAGCTACAATAAGAGGAATGAGAATTACTGTATCATTCATTTTAAAACTGTTAGGTTCTGGGATGACCTGTGAAGAAGTATTGGCTGCTTATCCGGAGCTTGAGAAAGATGATATATTACAAGCAATTCAATATGCTGCCTGGCTATCAGGAGAGATTACTAAACCACTTGTTACAATTAAGTGATAAAACACCCTATCATTATTAACAATACGCATAAAATGATGTATAAATAATACACGAGGTGGTAAGCATGAAGAGGTTAAATGTTACTATACCTGATGAAATAATCAAAGAAATAGAAGATATTCCTAATAAAAGTCAATTTATTGCAGCTGCATTGAAAGAAAAAATAGAAATGATAAAAAAGAAAGAATTAGACAGCCTTTTAATAGAAGGATACAAAGCAACAAGAAATGAGGATAAGAAAATAAACGATGATTGGGAAAGAGTAACAATTGATTAATGATTTTATATTAGTTTTTTTACAATTTTTATAATTTCTGGGACTTTCTTTTCTATTTGGGGTGATAAATTCATTGAAAATGAGACGGCGCTGTCTTTTTTGCTATCAAAGATATTGACTCCGATTATATATCCTGTAATTTTAGTTTTATAAGTAGCATGGAATAAGCTCAAGACATCAATAAGTCCAGTTTGATGAAGAGATGTAAAGCCATATTTTAGGTAATTGGAACTACAAAGGTCGTAGATATCAGTTAAGGGGATTTTATAGATACCTCCTTTTTCGTATCCTATGTTTTCTGATTTATTGTTTTGATTGTCAGGAGAAGATACCTTTAATGCATCAACAATTATAAATTTACTGTTTTGATAGGTTTTAAAAATTGGGAGTAGTCCAAAACCAGCAGTTGCTCCGTCAATTACTTCAACACTATCTGCAAGAGTTATTTTTTTTATTCTTTTTATAACATGAATTCCTATACCTTCGTCTCCCAGGAGTATATTACCGATACCGAGGATAACAGTTTTAATGTCTGCTGGTTTTGTCATTTAGCTTAGATCAAGTTTTTTTATAAGAGTAGGGACATGTCTCTCCCATCCGAGTGCTTGGATGTGTGCCCCTGCACAAATTGGTTTAACTTTATTTATAAGTTCAGCGGCAATTTCCAGGCACATGGATACCTTATCTTCTGTTTCTTCCATCTTTTTTATAATTGGCTCAGGAACAAATACGCCAGGAACAAATTTATTCATATAGTTAGCCATTTTATGTGATTTTAGAAGTATGATTCCTATAAGAACAGGCACATTCATATTCATTTTTGAAATTCTTTCCATGAATCTTTCGAAAACATCAGCATCAAAGACAGCTTGAGTCTGGAAAAATTGTGCTCCCTGATCAATTTTTTTCTGCATCTTTGCAATTTGCAGCTCATAAGATGCCTCAGTATCTGCGCCAGGATTTACAACTGCACCCTTAAAGAAAGAAGGTTTTACTGTAAGTTCTTTTCCTGCTATATCATAACCTTCTTCAAGCTTCTTAATTGTCCAGAGAAGCTGAACAGAATCCAGGTCAAATACAGGTTTTGATTGAGGATCATCGCCGGTAGTTGTGTAATCACCGGTAAGGGCTAGGACATTTCTTATTCCCATAACATACGCACTTAGCAGATCTGATTGAAGTGCTAACCTGTTTCTATCTCTACAGGTTAGTTGAAAAATAGGGTCAAGCCCCATTTCTTTTAAGATATGACATGTAGTTAGTGATCCAAGTCTCATGACTGAACTTTGCAGGTCAGTAACGTTTATCCCATCTGCCAATCCCCTCAGTATTTCTCCTGTTTCTCTTATTTCTTTATCATCTGCGCCTTTAGGCGGACCAATCTCACATGTTATTGCAAATTTTTTCTTTTCTATTGCGTCTTTAAGATTAGATTGTAATTTTGTTGAATTATTATTGTTTATTGTTTCAGTGGTCATACTGCCTCCTCATCTAATGCCCATAAATTAGTTTTTCTTAATTTAGCTGATGGAAGCATCTTGCTATAGTCTCTAGGTGGAATAAATTCCTTCAATTTATCTAGTTGTCCTATAGATTTAAGACGATTGTATATAAGCTCCCAACCGCAGTCTCTTTCAAGATCAGTTTCACATTTTCCATTACTTTGACCTGCACAACCTAAATTTAGTAGCTCTTTTGGACAGGCTGTATAGGGGCAGATACCTCCAGTATAATCCAGTACACAATCACCACATGTAGCACATCTTTCTGTTCCCTGCCACATCCCAGTAATACCACCAAATGTTATTGTATTTAAAGCAGGATGACATATTTTACTGATGACTGTAGCTGATGTCTGGACACCCAGCCCGCAGGATAGAACCAGTATAGAGTCAGATTCTTCTATTTCTTTTCTTCTAGTTCTCAGCCTTGACCTCAGTAGTGCTTTCTGACATAGAAAATCTATTGATACAGACCCTGTTATTTTCTTTCCCTTTTTTTCAAGTTCTTCTTTTAGGTTGTTTATTACTTTAATTCCACCAGTATCAGCACCTTCTGGACAACCTCCGCAGTTTAAAATGAAGATCTTATTTTCACCATTTAATCTCTCGAGTATTTCTTCTACCGGCTTCTGTTCAGTTAATATCATAAGGCCTCCTAACAAAATAAATAATATAATTTTTATTAAACAATCCTATATTTTCCAAGTAAGTTTCCTTTTGGTGTTATTAAATGTACTGCACATGCGGTACATGGATCAAAACTTCTAATAACTCTCAGTATTTCTACCGGACAATCACTTTCTTTAATCTTTAGCCCGATTAATGCTTGTTCATAAGGGCCTGGATTTCCATCTTTGTCTTTTGGGGATGCATTCCATGCTGTTGGTGTTATTACTTGATAATTTGATATTCTACCTTCTTTAACACTTAGCCAGTGGCCAAGAGCGCCACGAGGTGCTGCACAAAGACCAATTCCTGATCCTTCCATTGGTGCTGAATATTTTACTGAAAGAGGTTCTCCAACTTTTATATCCTGAGCCCAGCTTTTTAGATTACTACCTATTATATATGCAACTACTGCCCTTGAAAGGTGTCTTCCCATTACTGAATAAAGATTTGAGATTTTTCCATTAATCTCTGACAGTGAAGAGTCAACAGTATCTTTTATAAATTGATTATCTTTGCTTAAATAAGTTGTAAGAAGTGATGCTAATGGACCAACTTCATAAACATTACTTTCATATCTTGGAGATTTTATCCAGGAGTAACCCTGAGTTTTATTAGCTTTTGGTTCTGTTATTCCAACACTAGGATTTACAGGTTCGGAATCCTCGTACCAGCTATGGGTTACATCCTCTGTAATTTTTTCAATATTTAATGAATTGTATTTATCTATGTTATTTACAATTCCTTCTGCAAGGAGAGATCCGCTTGCGGTACCATCAGATTTCATTTTATATGATGGGTATGATAGTAGATTCTGACATCCTTTTCCGATTTCAAGGTATTCACTGTAAGCTTTTGCTACTGCAATTACATCAGGTAGATAGTAATTTTTAACAAAGCCAATGATCTCATCTAATCTCCAGAAATAATTATAAATTTTATCTTGTGTTACTTGACCAGATACGCCTCCTCCTACAATTGCACTGTCATGAGGCCACTTACCACCAAAGATTGAAGCTGCTTCCTGTGCTTTTCTATAGATATCTAAAGCCTTCAAATAGTGTCCTGCTACTTCACTTGCAGTTTTACTGTCAAATTTAAAATCTATTTCACTTCTTGGTAAAAATGGTTTTGAGAAACCCTGCTGAAGAAAATTTTTTAGGATATTTAAATCTTCATTTTTCCCTTCATATTCCAATGCTTTTGCAACATCTACATAGTCCAGCCCGCTTAAAATGTAAAAATGTAAGATATGATCAGCTATGGTTCTTGTACCTTGAATAATATTTCTGAGAAGGATTCCATTTAATGGAATACTATCACTAAGCTGGCAGCAATCTTCTAATGCTGATACAGAAGCTATAGCATGGGGTTCAGGGCAAACTCCGCAAATTCTCTGTGAAATCATTACTGCATCTCTGGGATCTCTTCCTTTTAATATTGTCTCTATTCCCCTAAAAAGAGTACCACTCATATTGGCATCTTTTACTTCTCCATTATCAACGGTTGCTTCAACTTTTAAATGTCCTTCTATTCTGGTAATTGGATGTATGACTATTTTTTTCACTTTCTCACCTTCCTATTTTTTATTTTGGATTGTAGTTTTTCTTTGATTGGCAGGTACTTCTACATCAATAATTCTTTCGTAAAAATCTCCGACAAAATCAGGATACTCTGGTTGGGTACATCCATTACAGGGAGCACCACTCCCAATAACCCAGTTAACTTTTCCATTCCAGTGCCGGATAGGGCAATCAGCGTATGTAATGGAACCCTTACAGCCTAATTCATATAAACATCCCTCATCTCCAAATTTTTTTGCAAATTTGCCTTCATCAAAATACGCTCTATTTGGGCAATTTTCGTGTATTAATTTTCCAAAATAGGTTTTAGGCCTTTTTAAATCATCCAGCTCAATATTTTCCAGTCCATCAGTTAAAACTGCTTCTATTGTTCCAAATAACCAGTCAGGATGAGGCGGACAACCAGGTATATTAATGAGAGGTGTTTTTATATTGTTTTTTAGGAAAATGTCATCAACGCTTAAAGAGTCAGAAGGATTGGGCGAGGCTGCTGAGATACCTCCAAATGCAGCACATGTACCAAGTGCAATTACCATTAAGGCATTTGGTGATAAATTTAGCAGTTCTTCAAGCATAGTAATACTTTTACCATCTTTTTCGCCAGTAGTACAATAAATCCCATTATCTTTTGTAGGAATAGCACCATCAACAATTAAAACATATCCTTTTTCCTTTGAAATTTTATCCAGTATATCTACTGCTAAATTACCAGCAGCTGCCATAATAACAGGGTGAAAAACAACATCAAGCTTATGGCCTGGAATGATATCCTGGAGCAAAATATTCTTTATAGAAGGATACTGGGAACATAAGGTAGATGTTGCGCATCCGGTACACCCTGCTCCTTGAATGTATACTACTTTGATAACATTTTTACTTTCTTTTGGGCTCATATTATCTCCTTGTAAGTATTTATAAATTTGTTAAGTGAAGCAGTTATATTTTGATTAATATTAGACTGAATGTCATTGCTATATAAATAATGAAATGTAGACATATTTAAATAAATTCAGGTTTAGTTTCAAATTTGTTACATATTATATCAATAAAAATACTAAATTCAATAAGAATTTTTTTAGTTTACGATATTACAGAGTGGTAACATAAAGTTTCTTTGGGGATTACATTTATACTTAATTTATGTATATAATTATATTGATTGAAAGTTTAACAATATTTGATAAATATTTAAGTAAAATAGCTAATGTAGTTTTTGCTAGGATTATTAGAGGAATAGGTAGATTACTTAAGTAATTTGTAAATTTTTATTAAAATAGAAGTAAATAAAGGGGATAAGCTATTAAGGAAATGAGAGAAATTAATAATAATCAAGATAGGAAATTTATACAGGTAGATCACCCATCAGATATTGGTATAAGATTTTTTGGGAATGACTTGGAAGAGTTATTTGAAAATGCGGCAAGTGGAATGTTTTCAATCATGTGTAATTTACAAAAAATAGTCCAGGTTGATAAAAAAAATATTATTATAAGGGGAAAGAGTAATATTGGGTTGGATGATTTACTAATACTATGGCTTGAAAAATTACTTTATATTTATGAAGTAGATAAGATGTTATTTTCAAAATTTAGAGTAAGAAGAATTAATGAAAAATGTGATAAAAAAATACTGGAAGCAGAGATTTTGGGAGAGAAAATTAATTTGAAGAAGCATGAAATAATGACTGCCATTAAAGCTCCAACATATCATATGTTAGAAGTAAAAAAAGATGAAACAAGCAGCAGGTGGACGGGGCAGGTAATATTCGATGTTTAATTGAGTTAGAGGGATATCGGTAGAATAAAATTTGTGTGTAGGAGCGGAAGAAATAATATCTGATGTTTAATTGGGGGTGTTTTTATGAATGGGTATAATATAAAAAAAATAAGTG
>JADHVN010000005.1 GCA_016783995.1 Actinomycetota bacterium | reverse complement strand
GATTCGATATGATCCAGAGGATGCTGCCGGAACTGGTTTTTAGCAGGATTGCAGTACCGCCCCTCTGCCCATCGTTTAAAATAAGATATATGGGATGATATCTCCTCACCATTTGAGACACCCACAATAACTGAGCGTACAGAATCAGTCCCGAAATCCATGCCTATTACATATTTAGATTTACTCATAATATATCTCTTCCTTAAGATATTTATTATCGCACAATTTTGACTCTAGTTTATTCTCTTTTTTATAATATACTGTCCTGCAATATTAGAACTGTCCAGATCAAAAATATTATCAAAAACAATAGAGGTAGCACCTATCAACCCGACATTTTCTCCCAATTTTGAAAATTGGATATTATAATTGTCTTTAACTTTGGGGAATGTATTTTTAGAAACTGATTCTTTAACTTTTTTTAAATACTTCTCACCAAACTTGATAATTTCCCCATGAATTATAATAAGCTCCGGGTTAAACATTTTAATTGTATTGGAAATTCCGATACCCAGATATTCAGCGTTCTTCTCAACATTCCTGGTAACTATCTCGTCACCTTGATCATAAAGACTAGATAGATCTTCCAGTTTTAAACCGCTTTCACTATATTTAGAAGATTTTCCCCTTTTTTTAATATCATTTACAATATCTTCTAACAGAGAACTTGTTGAACACAAAGTTTCAAGACACCCTATATTTCCACAATGGCATACCCTATTTCCTGCCAGATTAGTTATTATATGGCCGACCTCTCCAGCCATTCCTTTATCCCCGCTTACAAGCTTGTTATCTATAAATACACCAGTACCTATACCAGTCCCAGTCTCAACACAGACAAAATTTTTAATATCCTTTGCAAGACCGTATTTTTTCTCTGCAATTGCCTGAACTCTACATTCATTTTCAATAAAAGTAGGAAGCCCAATTTTTTCCTCCACAATCTCCTTAAGCTTTATATTGTTCCATCCATCTAAATTTGGTGAGAAAATAACCAGACCTTTTTTGCTGTCAACCAGACCGCTAGACCCTATTCCAATACCTATTATTTCTTCTTTACTAATCTTAGATTTTCTTATAATCTTCTTCAAGTTCTTTACCAGCTTATCTATAACCGCATCCGGTCCAAGCCACTCTTCAGTTAGAATTTTTATTATTTCTATTATGTTTGACCCTAGATCAGTTAGAGCGATCCTTATAGTTTTTACTCCTATCATTACTCCTAATATATAACCCGCTCTGCTATTAAACTGAAGAAGCACTGCTTTTTTACCACCGGAAGGAGTAGAATCACCTTTACCAATCTCTTCTATAAGACCATCTTTAATAAGCTCACCTATATAAGCAGAAGTAGTAGGACGGCTGATTTTGAGATGCCTGGATATGTCAATTCGAGAGATAGGCCCCATCTCCATGACTATCTTAAGTATGTTTTTCTTATTTATTTCTTTTAATGAAATATTATTTTTTTCTTTTCTATAAATCATAATAAAAAATTATATCATTAAATTGAATTATAATTCACTCCTTAAATATTTATAATTTAAAAAGTCAGACTTCTATAACATCTATGCCTGTAAATTTACAGAAAGTTCTTAACTCTTTTCTTAAGTCTCCAGATATCACACTGGCGTGGTGTATAAAGCCTTCTTCAATTATGGTCCTGTAAAGCTTTTTCAAATCTTTTACCTTAATCCATCTCCATGAACCCCTGAGCTTTCTATTATCATGAAAAGCTTCTCCGGTTGTAATTAACATCTTAAATTTTCCATTTATCTCTACAAGTCTACTTATGGTTACTAAACCTTCTTCCAATTGAAATTCTACTGTTCCAAAGCTTTTATCATAGCCTAACTGCCAGCCCAGTATTGAATGAGTGTTTATTTGAGGTACACAGGACTTACACCTTAAACTAATAGGGGCATTGCCACAGTGCCATGCTAAAAACGTATTTTCATCTTCCTGATTCTGTATGGTCCAGTCAATAAAATGTGGTATATCTCTATTTAAAGTCAAAAGATTTTGTACCACCATAGTAATTGCACCATGAATATCAACTTCACATGCGCACATTATTCCGCTATCAGTTAGCCTTCCCATACTGAGACAGGGAGATATTCCAATATACTTCTGCATTTCTGTCCAGCATTTTATACCAAAACCGGAAAGTTTTTCTTCCGCTGCATATTTTTTAAGTATATATTCAAGCCTTGAAACCTTAGATATTATATTATCATCTACAAGCTTGCAATCATAAAATTTCTTTATCTCATTTTCTATCTCTTTCATATCTTCCTCTTTAGTATTATCCATATCCACCTTTAGCTGTAGAAGTGTATAGGGTACAACTTTAATTCTAAACCTATTTATCAAATCCACCTCATTTATGGCGCATGTCTCAAAAGGGGCTACCCTTGGACCAAGTTCGCCTATCTTCATTCCTATAAAGCCATTTATGGCATTCACTACTTTAGAAAACCTCTTTACATCAGATATGAATTCCTTCTCTTCAGGAAAATAAATCCCCGAAAAATCAAATTTTACATTTCTTCTAGCAAGTCCTGATGCAGTAGCTATGGTACCACAGAATGAATCTGACTTTCTGTTTCCATCCTCAGTGAAGGGCCCTTCCTTAGTACCAAAAACCTGAATCGGAATACTGCTAAAAGCTTCTACAATTAAAAGGTTTGGTATCTCCTCACCAAAAGTCATCATACCTATAATTAGTCCCTGAATATCTTTTTCTTTAAATAGTTTTATAACCTTTTCTGAATCTTCCATAAAAGTAACCAGCCCACCATCTGTTAACTTTTTATCAGGATATATTAACTCAATTTCTTTTATATTTCTTTCAATTGATTTAACTACCCTATCTCTCATATCAATTGCCCATTCTTTATTAAATGGTGACCTGTGGGATGGAACAAAGCCTATTCTTACCATATCAAACCTTTCTTACATAATTTTAATTTTGTACTATTAATTATTTATATTTTACAAGATAACTCCCACACATCTCGACTGCATCCCATAAAACAAATAAATCATTTAGTGGTTTATCTATTTAATTAATATAAAAATTGTCTTTGTTAAATAAAAAAGATATATGTTAGTCAGTTTAACTAACTAAACAATATTTGTCAACGTAGGTTTTATTTACTGTTGCTTGTCTGTTATCTAAATTATTTTATTTCAAATACTGATCATTGTCTTTTATTTTTAACCCATTGATTGCTGGCTTGACTATTATAAATAAAAATATTAAAGTTAAGCGTTTCTATTAGATATATACTAATCCAATAAAAAAGAGCCAGTATTTTTTTCTTGCAAATTGAAGCTGGGAATTTGTCTTAAATTCAATAATATATTAATAAATTTACATTTCTTTTTTTTATAAAAAATTATAAAATTTTGTAAAGATTTAAATAAAAAAGGGGTGAGTTCTGATGAAAATTCTGTTTTATGATAGGAATGAAAAAAAGTTATTGGAAAAAGTCACTCTCAAAAATATTTCCTCCTATATTAATAATGTAGAATATCTTATCTGGATTGATATTGAGAATCCAAGTAAAGAAAATATGCAATTTCTGCGGGATCATTTCCATTTTCACCCTCTTGATATCGAAGACTGTCTGAGTATCATTGAAAGACCAAAATTAGATGAATATGATGACTACTTTTTTCTGGTACTGCATATACCCTACTTTATAAAGCAGACCAGAAGACTTGTACCCTTTGCCGTAAACATTTTTATCGGAAATAATTTTCTGGTAACCGTTCATCGCGGGCTGTGTAAGCCTATTCAGAATACATTCGACTACCTGGCTGAAAACCATCAAATCCTGGATAAAGGGTCCGGTTACCTCTTACATAAAGTCATTGACTCGCTCATTGACTATAATTTCCCCATACTCAATAAAATCTATAGGAATATACAGGATGTTGAGGACGCCATTTTCAAAAAAGCAAGCAGTAAAAATGTTAAGGATATACTGCTCATCAGAACCAATATCCTAACATTTAGAAACATAGTCTTTCCGCAGAGAAAATTTCTTAAAACCCTTGAGATAAAAGATATGGATTTCCTGATTGAGGCTCTGGAGGTTTACTTCAGCGATCTTGTAGACCATATAGAAAAGATCTGGGACACCCTCGAAAATTATAAGGAATTAATAGATGGCGTGCATGATGCTCATCAGTCGCTGTTATCAAATAAGATTAACGACATAATGCGTATACTTACTATCTTTTCCGTAATCATTCTCCCTCTTGCTCTTATATCCGGGATTTATGGAATGAATATCGTACTTCCTTTAGAACGCAACCCTTTCGCCTTTATCATAATTGTGGTTGCAATGTTTATAATATCCATATGTATGCTTATTTATTTTAAATATAAGGATTGGATATGAATTAAGCTGGTGTTTTAATTTCATCTTCAAAAAATACTTCAAATCTGTAATGTGTAAACCCAGGCAAATATTCATCAAGCAGTACTCTTAAAGTAAACCTCTGCTCTCCTTCATAAATCATTTCCTCTCTGGATAAGTAACACTGTTTTATAAACACAACCTGGTTTTTATCGTTATAAAAAGTGCAGAAAAGTTTTAGGTTCCTTATTTTTCCTTCACCTATATTAATTACTTTACCTTCAATAATTAAATAATCTTCTTTATAATAATAGCTTTCATTTTCAACTATAGGATTCCCTTCAAATCTTTCATAATAATCCTTATAATTAACGCCTATTTTTATTTCAGATATATCTATATACTTCTCTCTTTCAGTCAGGTAATAGTAAAATGGCAACCTGCTCCCTCCTCTAAGATAATTAATGTAAGCAGGAATGACTGCTGATATTATCTTTTCTCCATGCTTATCATAGAAATCAATAGTAATCTCTATATCGGTTTTATTTACTTTAGAAACATTTTTTACCTCACCCAGTATTACCAGGTCTTCGTAAATATCTAAATACAGGTTGTAGTTCTCAATTTTTACATCAATAGAGCCAGTACTTTCCATTACAATTTTTTCATAATCAAATAAATACAGGCTGCTTTCATTTTTATAATCACTATAATCTATTATTTGTTCATCAGGATTATCTCTAATCTTACAAGATGTTAAAAGGGGAAAGGGTGAAAAAATAATTATAACTAGAAGCACTATAAATATATTAAATGCATTCCTTCGCAGTCTAGCACTGGTCATCTTTCTCCACATGATTCTCTTCATTTGTAATCTCATTTTTGTTGTTTACGTAAACTATTTTTGGCCGGTAGTCTGGCGCTTCTTTCTCTTCCATATAAGCAAAAGATAAAATAATAATCTTCTCGCCTTTAAATATTCTTCTCGCAGCTGCTCCATTTATACAAATTTCTCCGCTATTCTTTTCTCCTTCTATAACATAGGTTTCCAGTCTTTCCCCACTATCCAGGCTTACCACCAGTACTTTTTCATAAGGAAGTATTTTTGCATGCTCCATCAAGTTTTTATCTATGCTTATACTCCCCATATAATCAATCTCGGCACTGGTTACTGTTGCTCTGTGAATCTTGCTTTTTAAAATACAGATTAACACTTTCCTTCCTTCTGCTATTTACGTTTACCTAAATTAAATAATATATTTATTGCTTTTATACTTTTATAATTATATTGTCAATAAGCCTGGTCTTTCCAATCCATACAGCAGCCGCAGCCAGTATGCTCTTATAATCCTTATCCACTCTTTTTATTTCTTCCAGTGTCCGGGTGTCTCTAAATTCAAAATAATCCACGCTCTTAACAAACCTGTTATCCTCCAGTTTACCTAAAACTATTCTTTTTACTTTTTCCAGATCTTTTTCGCCGTTTTTAATCATATTTTTTGCCAGATTCAGACATTTATATAAAATAGTAGCATTTTCTCTCTCCTCTACAGATAGATACTTATTCCTGGAACTTAAAGCAAGACCGTTGCTCTCTCTTGTGGTAGGACCACTTACAATCTCAATATCCATATTCAAATCAGCTGCCATTTTCTTTATTATTATCATCTGCTGGTAGTCTTTCTGTCCAAAATAAGCCTTTTGCGCATTTACAATATTAAATAATTTCAGAACTACAGTTGTTACACCCGCAAAATGGATTGGCCTATACTTACCGCACATAATCTCACCCAGTTCTTTTACCTCAGCAACAGTTTTATGGTCTGAGCCATACATTTCCTGTACCGTCGGATAAAATATATAGTCCACTCCCTCTTTTTCTGCAAGAACGCTGTCTTTTTTTATATCTCTGGGATAATTTTTAAAATCTTCATCCGGACCAAATTGTGTTGGATTAACAAAAATGCTTATAAACACCTTGTCGCAATCCCTTTTTGCCATTCTAATAAGATTTATATGTCCTTCATGCAGAAAACCCATGGTGGGAACAAGGCCTATCTTATAGCCCTTCTCTCTAAGTTGGTTTACAATTAATTTACATTCATTTATTTTTTTGATTATCTCCATTACCGCAGGCGCAATATATTCGTATAATAAAAGATAAATCTATTTGACTGCCTTAGTAAGAATGCTCTTCTGCAGGAAATTCTTTATTTTTCACCTCTTCTATGTATTTCCTGTAACATCTCTTCATTTCCTTTCCCACTTCAGCATATCTTTTAGAAAACTTTGGCTTAAATCCTTCAAAAAGCCCCAGCATATCATGAGTTACAAGCACCTGACCGTCGCAGTCTACTCCTGCCCCTATTCCAATTGTAGGGACGCCTCTTTGCTGTGTTATTTTTTTCGCGAGTTTTGCAGGAATCTTCTCCAGTACTATTGAAAATACTCCAACTTCTTCCAGTCCTCTGGCATCTTCCAACATTTTTAAAGCCTGTTCCTTGTCCTTCCCTCTAACTCCATAACCACCTAATTTATAAACTGACTGCGGGGTAAGTCCCAGATGACCCATAACCGGAATTCCTGAGTCAACAATCATTTTTATAGTTTTAAAAACTTCTTTTCCACCTTCAAGTTTTACTGCTTCAACACCAGCTTCTTTCAAAAATCTCCCGGCATTTCTTACCGCTTCCTCTGAACTTGCCTGATAAGACATAAATGGCATATCGCCAATCACCATCGCCCTTTTCACTCCCCTGGTGACTGCCCGGCAGTGGTGAATCATTTCATCCATTGTAACAGGTATTGTATTCTCATATCCCAGCAGCACATTTCCTACAGAATCACCAACCAGAATTAAATCTATGCCACAGTCATCCAGTTGAGATGCCATAAGATGATCATAAGCTGTAAGCATGGTTATTTTTTCACCTTTTTTCTTCATTTCTACTAAATCACTGGTTGTTACTTTCTTTTCAGCCATAATATCCCCTTTCTTATCCCCTTTCTATTCTTTAAGTATTTCTTTTAGTTCATCTACAGTGCTCTCTTTTATCCACTTATTCTGATGTGCGATCTTGCTGGTTTCAATGCCCATCATTCTATATAAAGCACTATCTTCTTTAGAAAAAAATTCATTAAAGCTCTTAACATGCTCTTTAATTGTGCCTACGTCTCCCCTTGCTATAGGACCTGTCAGTGATTTCTCTGTACCCATCTTCTTTATATTGCTGACCGTGCTTTCCACCAGTCCCGTCAGGCCTTTTAAAGAATCTTCCGGTTTTATACCCATCTTTTTGTGTATCAGTACCGCATAATTTATAAGGGTAACCAGATAGTTGGAAGCCACACATGCTGCAGCGTGATAAAGCGGCTTCTTGTTATTTTCTACCTCGATTATTTCCCCGCCCAGGCTTTTTACCAGAAATTCAGCCATTTTCTTTGATTCTGTGCTGGAATAAGTTATTCCAAAAATAGTTCCTGGTAAAGATTTAATCGCCTCCTCTATTGAAGCAAAAGATTTTAATGGGTGGATTGATGCAATTTCAGCTCCTGCTGCCCTGGCCGAATTCAATACCTCCAGTGATTTAGATCCACTAAAATGAATTGCATAATAATTTTTAAAATCTTTACTTTTGTCTTTAAAAATCTCGCTACAGACACTGTTTATAACATCATCAGGAGTGCATATTAAAATACAATTTGCCAGTGATACAGCCTTAGAATTTTCTATGGTAAAAATTACACCAGCTGCTTTTCTTCCTAAAATTTTCTTTGCCCTGTTTAATGATTCCATAGATCTTGAGGATATTGCCTTCAGTTTAATATTAGGCAGCTCTTTTTCAGCAAGCGTGTAGCTTACGGTTGTTCCAACTCTTCCTGCTCCAATGACGCATAGGTTTATTCTTGTTGTTTTTTTCATGGTCTTATTTTTTGCTTTTTTTAATTTTTAGTTTTGTTTAGATGTTAGGAGACCCTGATAGGCATTAGCAAATAAATCAAATTTTTGTTTTTTTCTGATTTTATCAAAATAGGTTTAAGAGAATCCTCTATTGATAATATTATATTCTTCTCATCCATTATGTTTATGCCTTCCATTAAAAATTCGGGGTTAAATGCTATCTCTATTCTTTCTTCTCCATAAGAAACCTCAAAGTCTTCACTGGAGCTTCCTATTTCCCTGATGCTCATAGACACAGTTACTTTACCTTTATCAATAGTTAGTTTAATCGGTATATTGTCCTGGGATATCGAAGAAATTCTCTTTACCACATCAAGCATTTTTTCTTTATTTATGACTATATTGTGTTTTAAGCTCTTGGGAATAAGCTGTTTATATTCCGGAAACTTCCCAGAAAGTAGTCTGGAAACTATTATATTCTTTTTTTTGTTGTCTCCTTCCAGATAAAAGCTTATTTGATTTTCTTCAATATTTATTCCAATATCACTGTCTTTGTATTCGCTTTTAACAATACTATCAAGCACTTTTGACGGTATAACTACTTTCATTGGAGGTCTGCCCGTATCTATATTTTCTTTTACTAAAGAAAGCCTGTAGCTATCTGTTGCTACCATACTTAACAAACCTTCTTCAATTTCCAAAAGCACTCCAGTCAAAATTGCCCTACCCTCGTCTAAAGATGCGGCCTTTTGTGCTTTTATTACCAGATTTCTAAATTTGTTTAAATTAATTTTTATATAGTTCTCCTTTTTTATTTCAGGAAAACCAGGGTACTCTTCAAGAGATAGTGTGTTTAACGTAAAAAGAGCATTTTCGCATGCTATTTTCACCTGGTTTGTGGATTTATCCAGCTCTAATTCTATTTTTGATTCTTTTAAGCTTTTTAATATATTTATTAAAATTCTGGCAGGTACGACAACTTTTCCTTTTTCAAGCATTTTTACTTCCATTGCACTCTTAATACTTGTTTCTAAATCAGTGCTATATGTTGTTAGCCCCTCTTCAACATCTAACATAATCCCGTTTAATATAAATGATGAAACCCTGGTACCAATTGCTCTGCTTGCAAATAATATTGTGTCTAAAAGCCCGGTTCTTGTTGTTTGAAATTTCATTACCACCTCTTTTGAGATATTTAAAATATAAACATATTTTATTATATATAGTATTTAATTTAAATAGCCAGTAATAGTTATAATACCTGTTAACAATGTTAGTATTCTAGAAAAAAGGGTAAAACAACACAAATAGCGGTAAGAGAAATTGTTAATAAAAAAGCTTGAGGCTGTTTAAAAACTGGAAGGATATGGGGAGAAAGAAAAACAATCTTAATTTTAAGCCATAAATAAAAGCTTATGTTAAAAACTTATAGGATTATTAAACAGATTTTAAACAAAGAGATTTCTAAGTAGATTTTTTTATCTTATTGGTAATTTCCTGAATCTGCACATAGACATTTTTGTCTGTTTTGATTAGGTCAGATATTTTGGAAATAGCATATATTGCTGTAGAATGATCCCTGTCCCCAAACGATTTTCCAATTCTCGGTAAAGAGCTGCTGGTAAGCTCTCTTGAAAGATACATTGCAAGATGCCGGGCATGTGATATAAACTTATTTCTTTTAGCGCTTAGAATGTCATTAATAGGTATTGAGAAATATTTTGATACTTCTTTAATTATTGTTTGGATGCTTGTTTTATGTTCATTATCATCAGGCAAAATGTCTTTAAGGATATTTTTAGCTATGGTTAAATCAGGTTTGGATTTTGTCAAAGAAGCAAATGCGACTACCCGCGTAAGGGAACCTTCGAGCTCTCTGATATTGGAGGTTATATTTTCAGCTATCAGGTTTAGTATATCATCGGAGACGGAAATTTTTTCTCTTTCAGAATATTTTTTTAATATTGCCAGCCTGGTCTCCAGGTCAGGCGGCGTAATGTCAGTTACGAGCCCCCATTCAAAACGGGACCTGAGTCTTTCTTCCAGGGTGGCAATGTTTTTAGGAGACCTGTCGCTGGAAAGAACAATCTGACGGTTGGTATCATGCAGGGCATTAAATGTATGAAAGAACTCTTCCTGGCTGGCCTCCTTGTCTTCAAGAAAGTGTATATCGTCAACAAGCAGGACGTCATTGTTCCTGTAGCTCTCTTTAAAGGCAAAAATATTCTTATATCTTAGAGCGTTGATAAAATCGTTCAAGAATCTTTCGGCTGAAACATATTTTACAGTTTTATTGGGATGCAGCTGTATTGTATATTGTCCGATTGCATGAAGCAGGTGTGTTTTTCCAAGCCCTACACCACCATAGATAAAAAGAGGGTTATAGGTCTTTCCCGGCTTCTCGCTAACTGCAAGAGAAGCCGTGCAGGCAAATCTATTACTATTACCAACAATAAATGTATCAAAGGTATACTTTGTATTAAATGTGGAATTTTTTATTTTTTTGTTGGGAAAGTCAGAACTTTCAATAGATTCACCAATATATTCATCATAATACCTTTCTGTACTTTCTAAACTGTCTGGAGTTGCAACAATTTTTATTTTGCATGAGCCATTGATTACTTTTTTTATTGAATCAGATAGCAGGTTTGAATATCTTGATTCGAGCCATTCTTTGGCGAAAGAACTACCAACCGAAACAGTTAAACAGTTTTTTTTTAGAGACAGTGGTGTTATATGTTCAAACCAGGCCTTGTATGTAGGAAGATTAATCTTGTTTTTAATATCTTCTAGAGTATTTTTCCAAATATTTTCTAGATCTGCCATAATACTCTAATATTAAATATTATTTGAATAATATTCAAGGTATTTCATACCTTTTTTGGATAATCTTCTTTTGCCGATACTGCTTGATGTTAAAAGTTTGTTTTTTTCTAAGTAAATTAACTCCCTATATGAAGATGAGAGACTAAAACCCAGCTCCCTGGCTATTGTTGAAGGTCCAGCCTCTCCCAATTCTAGAATTATAAAAAGAATTTTCTTTTGTCTGTCAGATAATATTTTACCGCTAAATTTATCAAGACTATCTGTTTGAGTCTTTTCTTCACCCTCGGTGTCGGAAGGCAGTTCAGCCGCCGGTTCACTGCCTGAGTCCTGGACCTCTTCACCATCTTTAGTTAATCCTAATTTCAAGGATATTACCGTTCCCATTTTTATATTATCTTTAACGTCTATGGATCCTCCGGAAAAAGTGATTGTCTCTTTTATTATTGGAAAACCAGAACCAACTCCTCTTATATACTCTTTCATCTTGCTGGTGGCGGAGGTATACCCCGGAAGGAAAGCTTTTTCTTTATCTTCAATTCCCGGCCCCTGGTCTGTTACAATTATATGGTTTCCGCTGTCAAGAACGGTAATTATCACTTCTTTAAAATCTGCGTGTATCAAATTCTCTATTATCTCTTTTATTATAGTATAAGGAATCCTGCCACCAATTTCATGGGATAGATTATAAGTCTTCTCAGATGTTTCATTTATAAAATTATTAATATCATTAAAGTTGAGGTCAATAATCCTTGGAATGCTTCGCATATTATCATAAACAGCAATCCTAACGGGTATGTCCATTATATTTCTATTAGGGTTACCCGGACTAGAATTATTATTTAATTTAGTGCTGTCAGCAGACATGGTAAAAGTTGAATTTATTTAGTACTGTAAAAATATATTAAACACAGCAGATACTTTTCATTTTCTTTCCAACAGTTTTAAGTTTTCAACATATTAATAATAATATTTTAACCGAAAAAAAGCTACTAAATTATATGGTACATTTAATATGTTAAAACCTTTTGACATACAATATAGTGGTATTTTTTAAGTTTTCAACAGTTTTTTCAACAGGTGTGGAAAAGATTTTTAAATTTTGAAAAGCTTATAGAAAAGCACACTATACGAAATAGAAAAAAAATAAATTTTTCAGAGTAAGTTTTCAATAGAACAAGTGTTTGAAAAAACAAAAAGTCAAGAATGAAAAATTCCAAAGGGACTGGTAAAAAGTATGCAGAACTACAAATGCCCAACCTTGATATTAGTAAAATTAAAATGTATAATCTACTACTTAACCGAAAACAATAATATATAGGTTAGGTAAAAGATGAAAAGAACATTTCAGCCAAATGTTAGGAAAAGAAAAAAAATTCATGGTTTTAGAGCAAGGATGGAAACAAAAGCAGGCAGAGCTGTAATTGCCAGGAGAAGAAGAAAAGAGAGAAAGAAGCTTTCAGCTTAAAGAGTAAAAGGAAAGATTAAAATCAAGTTTGAAACACTTAAAAGAAGAATTGACTTCTCAAGAGTAATAAAAGAAGGTATATACAAGAAGGATAAATATTTAATAATATATCTACTTAAAAGAGCTGAATGTAATGGTGTGGTAAGAGTCGGTTTTGGAATAAGTAAAAAAATAGGTGGAGCTGTTATAAGAAATAAAATTAAAAGAGTTTTAAAGGAAGCTTTAAGAAAAGTTGATATAGAGATTTCTGAAAATTTGGATATTTTACTTATTGCCAGGAAGGAAATTGTCGCAGTTGATTTTTGGGAGATTAAAAAGATGCTGGAAAATAGTTTGACCGCATTCCTTACCAATTAGTCATGAGCAATAATTAATCTTCGGTTTTTAATTGTGAAAAGAATACTAATATTTTTAATTAAAGTTTATAAAAAATATATCTCACCTTTAGTGCCCAAGAGCTGCAGATTCTATCCCACCTGCTCTGAATATGCAATTGGAGCAATTTTTAAATACGGTGTATTAAAAGGTAGTATTAAATCTATGTATAGGATTTTAAGGTGCAATCCTTTAAGTAAAGGCGGGTATGATCCTGTAAAGTGAACGGAAAGGTTTATTAAATTGAATCAAATATTTCAATTATTAAGGCCGATACAGAATATTTTAGAGAAATTTATAATAGTGCCTATATACACGCATGTTATTGCAAACTATGGCATAGTAATAATACTCCTTACTATTATCGTGAGGATAGTATTAATTCCCCTTACAATAAGTCAGACCAAATCAATGGCAAAAATGCAGAAACTACAGCCGGAACTAAAAGAAATACAAAAGAAATATAAAGACGATAAACAAAAATTGCAGCAGGAGACCATGGAATTTTATAAGAAAAACAATGTTAATCCCCTGGCGGGATGTCTGCCGTTGATTTTTCAAATGCCTGTATTTTTTGCCTTATTTCAGGCGCTTAGAAACCCTTCTGAAATCGTAACAAATATATTGGGGAATTTCACTATAGATGGTGTCGCGAGCGGTATAAAAACAGGACTAGCAGGATTTTTACCTGCCGTGGAATTTACTATAATGGGCGCTGCCAACCCTAATTATAATTTTCTATGGATGGATTTAAACCAGAGGGATCCTTATTATATCCTGGTCATACTGATGGTTGCGACAATGTTTCTAACAACGAAGATGACAACAACTGATCCCAGGCAATCAAAGATTATGTATATAATGCCTGTAGTGTTTGGATTTATATCCTTTCAATTCCCATCAGGAATATTGGTATACTGGGTGACCTCAAATATCTGGGGTATTGGTCAGCAGTGGATTGTAAATAAAATTGTTACAAAGGAAAAAGTAAAAGAGGAATTAAGCCAGAAAGAAAAAAGCCTGGAAGGGGAGCAGGAGTTGAGTGAAGAAGAAAAGAAGTTAATTAGAAAGAAAATAAAGAAAAAGAAAAAAAAGAAAAAGTAAAACTTTTATTCAAGGAAGTGGTAGAAATGACTGAAGATAAAAGTATAAAAGATGCCATAGATTCATATGTTGAATCACTTGAAGAGGAGCAAAAAAGAAATAAATTAATAGAAAATAATTCTAAAAAAATAGAAAGCGGTACCGATGCAGAAATTAATGGTCTGGAGAAAATAAAACGGATTTTAAAAAAATCCATAGAATTAATATGCCTTGGTGAGGAAGTAAAAATTAATACGAATTCAAAGGAATTAAAGTTATCAGTTCATGGGGAGAATTTAGGGATTGCCATTGGAAGAGACGGAAAAAACATGCAGGCGCTGGAGTATATCATAAATCTAATAGGAAAAAGAAAAAAACTTCTTTGTAGAAATGTGACCATAGATATAAAAGATTATAGGAAGGAAAAAATTGAAAAGATAAAGAAAACAGCAGTTATTATGGCAAAAAAAGCAATCAGCGAGGGAAGAAAAATAGTTCTAAAACCAATGTGTGCGTACGAGAGAAAAATAATACATAACGCGCTTGCAAAATTTAAAGATGTGACTACGAGAAGCAGATACGAGGAACCAAATAGACGCATAATAATATATCCTATAAAGAGTAGCAAATAGCAGCTATATTTTAAACTGATAAAAAAATATAATAATGGCATACCGGTGCCATTTTTTTATTGGTTGGAGTTTTGAATAAATAAAAATATTAAATATAATTAGAATACGGAAAATTTATAGAGATTATAGGAGAAAAAGTTAAAAATGGGAATAGAAAGCACGGGTACAATAGTAGCGATAGGGACAAGACCTGGTGAGGCAGCAATTGGCATTGTTAAGTTGAGCGGAGACAGGTCAATCTTTATTGCTGATAAAATATTTAGATCAAAAAGCAAAAAAAAGCTTTCAGGGATTGATACATACAATATGCTTTATGGGCATATAATTGATAATGATGGGCATACTATAGACGAAGTAGTTGTAACTCTAATGAAAAAGCCGAAGTCATACACAAGAGAAGATGTTGTAGAAATAAATTGCCATGGTGGGATAATTGCTACAACTAAAGTGATGGAATTGTGTATTGAAAGTGGCGCTAGGATAGCAGATCCCGGGGAGTTTACAAAAAGAGCGTTTTTAAATGGTAGAATAGACCTTTCTCAGGCGGAAGCAGTTATTGATCTGGTAAGATCTAAGACAGAGCAGAGTTTGAAGATTGCAGCAAAAAATTTGCAGGGTAATGTAAAAAAAGAGATAAAAAGACTAAAAGAGATGATTCTTAATGTGCTGGTGCAGCTTGAAGCGTCGGTAGATTTTATTGAAGAGGATTTGGAAATTACACCCTATAAAAAACTTACTAAAAAGGTAAGGGAAATAAAAGCTGAAATGGAAGAATTGATCAGTGATGAGAAAAAAGGAGAAATCATAAAAAATGGTGTAAAAGCAGCAATTATAGGGAAAACCAATGTAGGGAAATCGAGTTTACTTAATTTACTTTCAAAAAAAGAAAAAGCAATAGTAACTTCCATACCTGGTACGACAAGGGATGCAGTGGAAGAAATATTATACGTAGAAGGAATACCCCTAATTCTTGTAGACACAGCCGGTATTAGGAAAACAAAGAGTGCTATAGAAAAAATAGGTGTAGACAGGAGTTTAAAACACATAAATGAGGCGGAATTGGTTTTACTAGTTTTGGATGGAAATAGAAGATTTGAAAAAATGGATTTGGAGATAATTAAAAAAATAGAAAGGAAAAAAACAATTTGCTGTATAAATAAATTAGATTTAAAACAAAATTTGGAAATAGAAAGGATTAGAAAATATTTTAATGAAAAATTTATTATAAAGATTTCTGCTCTAAAAGGAATAGGAATAAGAAAATTAGAGAACAAAATAAAAGCGTTAATAATGGATAACGGTGATCTTAATCTGGAAGAAAAAATAATTATTAACAGCAGGCATAAAAATATACTAAAAGAAGTAAGCAGTTTACTGGATAGTGCTGAAAAGGCAATGAAAGAAAAAATGTCAGAGGAATTCCCTTCTTACGATTTAAAAACAGCATATGGTTTATTAGGTGAAATATTAGGTGAAACAACAAGAGATGACATTTTAGATAAAATATTCAGTCAGTTTTGTATTGGCAAATAAATAATGTCAAAAAACAATATTGTAAGAATATTTGACGAAAATGTTTCACGTGAAACAAAATTATAAAATATTTAGTGATTGAAATGATTAAAAATGAAGGAAAATTTAACTATGATGTAATAGTTATAGGTGCCGGCCATGCAGGCTGCGAAGCAGCCCTGGCCTCTGCAAGAAATGGTGCAGGAACTCTTCTTATATCAATAAATATGGATAGCATAGCTCTTATGCCATATAGTAGTGCAGTGGGTGGTTTTGGGAGAGGGCAACTTATAAGAGAGATAGATGTTTTAGGTGGAGAGATTTCCAGAAATATTGATAAAAATTATATTCATATGAGAACAGCCACTAGTACAGAAGATCCAGCCATCGGAACTCTTGAGGGTGTGGTTGATAAGAGGAGATATTTTTTATCAATGAAAGAAGTCCTGGAGAACCAGAATAATTTGTATTTAAGGCAGGGGCTTGTAGTAGGTATAGAAGAAAGCAGAAAGAAATATAATTTATATACAAGTGATGGAATTGCTTACTGCTGCAAATCTATTGTTATATGCACCGGGACTTTCCTGGGAGCAAAAATATTTTGGGGGGGAAATGTAATTGAGGCAGGGAGACAGGGTGAGATATGTTCCAAAAAGCTTCTGGTTAGTTTAGAAAATTTAGGTTTTAAATTTGGCAGGTTAAAGAATTATACCGCTCCTCTAATAGATAGAAAATCAATTAATGTAAAAGTTTTAGAAAAACAATCATATGACAGGCATCCTCAAATGTTTTCATATGAAAATAATTTTGATGGGAGAAGACAGTTACATAGTTATATAACCAATACTGGTAAAGACTGTACCAGATATATTTTAAAAAGTATAAATAAAAAAGCAGCCAGTAGTTGCCAGATTAAATCAGAAACAACAGAGGACTGCTTTCCGATTGAGGATAAAGTTTTAAAGTTTGAAGATAAAAAAGGTTATATGATTTCTATACTTCCGGTAGGGAGGGATACAAATGAAGTATATCTGAAGGGGCTTGAAACTGCATTATCCGAAGAAATACAGGTTGGAATGTTAAAAAAAATTAAAGGTCTTAAGGGTGCAGAAATAACAAGGCCTGGCTATGGTGTAGAGTATAAATATTTATTGCCCTTTCAATTAACCGGTAACCTGGAAAGTAAAAAATTTAAAGGGATTTTTTTTGCCGGTCATATAAATGGAACAAATGGTTACGAAGAATCTGCAGCACAGGGAATAGTTGCTGGACTGGCTGCTTCTAGAAAGTCAAAAAATCTTGATAGTATTATTATAAGAAGAGAAGATGGATACATAGGCGTTCTTGTTAGCGATTTGGTAGTTAAGGGTGTAAATGAACCATACAGGATGTTAGTCTCTAGAAATGAATATAGTTTTTACCACAGACATGATAATGCTGATATAAGGATGCTAAAATTTTTAGAAAAATTAGGAAATAAAGATAAGGCAATAAAAATCATAAAAAAATATAAAAAAACAGGGATCAATGTTTCACGTGAAACATAAAATCATTTATTGTATAGGTTAAGGAAGCAAAAGTAATATGGATTATGACGTAATAGTTGTGGGTGCCGGACATGCGGGCTGTGAAGCAGCCCTGGCATCAGCAAGATTAGGATTAAAAACTCTAGTTTTAACAATTAATGTGGATAAAATTGCTTTAATGCCCTGCAACCCATCAATAGGTGGATTGGGGAAAAGTCAGCTTGTTAGAGAATTAGATGCAATTGGCGGACAGATGGCAAAGACTACTAATAAAACTCTAATACAGATTAAAATTCTAAACATAAGAAAAGGTCCAGCAGTCCAGGCTCTCAGAGCTCAAATAGATAAAAAGGAGTATGAAATCGAAATGAAGAGAGTCCTTGAGAATACTAAAAATTTAACTTTAAGGCAGGGTACAGTGGATAAAATATTGGTAAAGAATGGTGCTGCAGTTAGTGTAGGGATAGAAAGTGGTCTATTATTTGGCGGGAAAGCGGTAATAATAACCACAGGCACTTTTTTACGGGGAAGAATAATCATTGGTGAAAAGGATTATCCAGCCGGGCGTATGGGTGAGTATCCTGCAATAAATTTAACAAAAAATTTAATCAGTCTTGGTTTCAATATAGATAGATTTCAAACAGCAACTCCTCCAAGGGTCGATAAAAAAACAGTAAACTTTTCAAAAACAGAGGTGCAGTATGGAGATAAGCAACCCTTAAGCTTTTCTTTTTGGGACGAGGAGAAGATTTATGAAAGCATTAAGTGTCATTTGACCTATACTAATGAAAAAACTCATAGAATCATTGCGGAAAACATAGAAAAATCTCCTATAAAGTCCGGGATGGTTGATACACATGGTCCAAGACACTGTCCATCTATTGATAGAAAAGTAATTAATTTCCCCGAAAAGAAAAGGCATCCGGTTTTTATTGAGCCTGAGGGTACTTATACTAACGAAATGTATCTCCAGGGGCTTACTACCAGTATGCCTGTGATAATACAGCAGAAGATAATAAATACTGTAGAGGGACTGGAAAACGCAAGGATAATAAGACCGGGTTACGCCGTAGAATATGACTATATAATTCCCAGTCAATTGAATTTTACTCTGGAATCAAAAATAATAGAGAATTTATATTTTGCAGGTCAGATAAATGGCACTTCAGGGTATGAGGAGGCAGCCGCTCAGGGTTTTATTGCAGGAGTAAATGCAGCACTGAAAATAACCAGTGAGCAGCCATTAATACTAACCAGGGATAATAGTTACATAGGAGTTTTAATAGATGACCTTATTACTAAAGATCTTATGGAGCCTTATAGGATGTATACTTCAAGAGCAGAATATAGACTGGTGCTGCGCTCTGATAATGCTGATATAAGATTAAGTAAATTTGGGAATGATATTGGGCTCATAACTAATGAGCAGTACAGGAGGGTAGTCAAAAGAGAGAAAGAAATTGATAGATTAATATCTAAACTGAAAGCCAGCAGTTTAAATCCTGACAGGGGTAATAATATTATTCTGGAAAAAATGGGTACGAAACCCATTGACACTCCTTTAAGCATATACAAGCTTTTAAAAAGACCCGAGGTTAGTATCTCTGATGTAATAGATTTTACCGGTGATAAAAGAAATAATTATGATAGAAAAATTTTAAAACAGGTAGAAATTAAAATAAAATATGAAGGTTATATAAATAGGCAATTAAGCGAAATTAAGAAATTAGAGAGCCTGGAAAAATATTATCTTAAACGGGATTTGAATTATTTTAAAATAGTTGGGCTGACTTATGAAGCACAAGAGAAGCTTACAAAAATTAAACCGAATACCCTGGGGCAGGCTTCAAGAATTGCGGGGATATCGCCTGCAGATATATCAATACTCATGTTGAACCTAAAAGGGAAATTAAAAGCAGGGATTTAAATTTGGATATTGATAACATATTAAAATTATCGCTAAAAGAGCTTGGTATTAATTTTTCTAAAGCTCAGTTCAGTCTTGTAAAAGAGTATCTGAATTTAGTTTATAAGCATAATAAAAAATTTAATCTTATTGGCACGAAGGATAAGGAGGGGATACTTATAAGGCATATCCTGGACTCTATTTCAATATTGAAATATAAAAAATATCTTTTCTATAATACAGATAATGTAGAAAAAGTACTCGATGTGGGAACAGGTGCAGGATTACCCGGGGTAATGCTTTCTATTTTTTTAAGTAATAAGTTATTTTACCTGCTGGATAAAACATTAAAGAAAATTAATTTCTTAAATCTATTGGTTAAAGAGCTAAAACTAGAAAATATCAGGATAATTAGAGGAAGAGCCGAAGAACTGGCAAAAGAAAATTTATACAGGGAAAATTTTGATATTGTTTTAGCAAGAGCTGTCGCAAGTTTTAATATTCTTAGTGAATTAATAATTCCATTTTGCAGAATAAATGGTAAAATTATATTCTATAAGAGTAAAAAAATATTTAATGAACTGACGGCCAATAGGGAAGTTATCACAAAGTTAGGGGGGAAGGTAGATAATTTGTTAGAAGTCAAGGTTCCATATCTGGATGAGTACAGGGCTTTTCTAATAATCAAAAAGGCTAAAAAGTCTCCGGATATATACCCCCGGAATTTCAAAAAAATAAAAACCCAACCTCTGTAAGAGAGACATCGTTTTAATATATGCTAATGTGCAATAGATTAAATGTATAAATGAGGAGTGAAGCAGTTTAATAAATGAAGTTTTTAGATATGATACTTAAAAATAAGAAAACTGATGAATTCTCCAGTAAAAAACATCTGGAAAGGATAATTGCAATTACAAACCAAAAGGGAGGAGTAGGGAAAAGCACCACCGCAGTAAATGTTTCAGCTTATTTAAGCTCTTACGGTTACAGAACATTACTTATAGATCTTGACCCGCAAAGTAATTCAACAAGCGGACTGGGTAAAAATCCAATGGATGTTAAGCAGTCAATTTATGATATTCTTATCAATGACAGGGAACCCGATGAAATAATATTAGATACTTCATATAAAAACCTCAAGATTCTTCCATCTTCCGTACAGCTTGCTGGAGCAGAAGTAGAATTAGTTTTAAGTTTTAAAAGAGAGTTTAGATTAAAGGAAGCAGTAAGTAAAATTGAAAAGAATTATGATTTTATTTTGATTGACTGCCCCCCGTCACTGGGGCTTTTAACCATTAATGCGCTGACAGCAGCAAAGGAAGTTATTATACCAATACAATGTGAATACTATGCTCTAGAAGGGCTTGGTCAGCTTTTAAGTACCATAAACCTGGTTAAAAAGAATTTAAATGATGAATTGAAAATAAAAGGAGCCATAATGACCATGTATGATCCAAGGATAAAGCTAGCCGGGCAGGTAATTAAGGAAGTTAGAAATTATTTTTCAGAAAAAGTATACAAAACGGTTATTCCTAGAAATGTAAGGCTCAGCGAAGCGCCAAGTTATGGTAAACCTATAATGGAGTATGATCCTGATTGTAAGGGGGCAGAAGCTTACAGTAATTTTACAAAGGAAGTGATAGATAATGACTAGAAGGGGTTTAGGCAGAGGGCTTGGCGCATTAATTCCAAGCATAGACAGGCCTTCTGAAAGTGAATCAAATGCAATTGTTGAGTTGCCATTAGATAAAATTATTCCAAACAAAAATCAGCCGAGGAACAGATTTAATGAGGAGTCACTGGCCGGGCTTGCTGAATCAATAAAGGAATTTGGAGTTATCCAGCCCATAGTGGTCAGAAGACTGGATGGGGAAGAAAAGTATGAAATTGTTACTGGCGAAAGAAGGTATAGGGCTATTAAAAAAATTGGTATTAATACCATCCCCTCTATTGTGGTTAAGGATGTTGATGACATATCTTCACTGGAAATGGCTCTTATTGAAAATCTTCATAGAGATGATTTAAAACCCATGGAAAAGGCTTATACATTTAAACAACTCATAGATGAATTTAAAATTACCCATGAACAGCTTTCAAAAAGGATTGGCAAAAGTAGAGTCTCAATAACCAACTCGCTAAGACTGCTTTCCCTTCCCCCGGAAGTTCAAAAATTGATAGATGAAGAAAAAATAAGCGAGGGGCATGCCAGGTCAATACTTGCAATAGAAGGAAAAGAGGAAAAGGTAAAAATTGCAAACCTTATTGTTAAGGATGGGCTGAGCGTAAGAGATGTGGAAAGAATAGCAGGTAAGAAGAGAGAGTCTGCTGGAGACAAAGAAGCTAAAAAAGTCCTACAGCCCAGCAAACTCCCGGAAATATCACAGAGAATGTCCGAGTATCTTAGTGCTCCTGTGAAAATAACAATGGGCAGAAAAAAGGGAAAGATCGTAATAGAATTTGGATCCATAAGAGATTTGGAAAGAATAGTAGGTAAAATAGTTGAAT
This sequence comes from Actinomycetota bacterium, assembly GCA_016783995.1. The sequence continues at coordinate 3,809 of JADHVN010000005.1, read as the reverse complement.
AGAAAACCAGATTGGCTTAAGAGAAAGATCAGCCTGAATAGTTTGAATATTAATCAGGTCAGAAACCTCATTTACAGCTCACATCTAAATACTGTTTGCCAGAGCGCGAAGTGTCCAAATATTTTTGAATGTTTTGGTAAAAAAACTGCAACCTTTATGCTAATGGGAAATATCTGCACCCGGAATTGCGGTTTTTGTGGTATAAAATCCGGGAAACCTGAAATATTAGATGAGGATGAACCTTCCAGGGTTGCAAATGCGGTAAAAGAAATGGGATTGAGATATGTAGTTATTACTTCGGTAACCAGGGATGATCTGCCCGATGGCGGGGTTTCTCATTTTGCAAAGACTGTAAGTGAAATAAACAGGCTAAATTTGGAGTTAAGAATAGAGTGCCTGATCCCTGATTTTAAAGGAAATGTTAATAATCTGGAAATCCTTCTTGCGGAGGACCTGGATGTATTGAATCACAATATGGAGACGGTTAAAAAAAATTTTAGTAAAGTTAGAAAATATGCAGATTATGAAACTTCACTTAATATATTAAAATCAGCTAAATCATTAAAGCCAGATATTTATACAAAATCAGGGTTTATGCTGGGTTTAGGAGAGAACAGGGAAGAAATAGTGGAATTACTATCAGACTTAAAAGAGGTAGATTGTGATATTGTTACCATAGGCCAATATCTTAGACCTTCTAGGTCAAATCTTCCGGTAAAGAAATATTATAGACCCGAAGAATTTGAAAGCATAAAAGAAATAGCAGAGAGTTTTAATTTTAAAGCTGTTGCCAGCGGGATATTTGTAAGATCTTCTTATGGTGCGGGTATTATACTGGACGGAATTTTAAATAAAAAAAATAATAATTTATGATTTAAATTGTAAATAGCTTAATTATAAGAATCTACTGAATGTTGCCAAACATTATGTATTCTGCCAGAAGATAAATATTTATGTATTTTTGTTTTGTAGAAAAAAGATTTAATTGGTGATATATTTTTTTGATTTTTGAAGTGAAGGAGGAGAATAGAATGATAGAGGCATATATATTGATGAAATCTGAACTTGGCGAGCAAAGTGAAGTTTACACTAAAATTTTAAAAATAAAAGGTGTAAAATCTGCAAATACTGTAATAGGCCCATATGACCTCATTATATTTATTGAAAGTGCGGATTTGAATGCATTGGGGAAAACAGTAATTTCAAAAATCCAGAATTTAAAAGGTGTTAAGGACACCACGACTTGTGTAGTGATAGAACCAATATAGAATTACTATAAGTAAAATAATTTTGTAATTTTTTAATATATGGTAGTATGTTTTAAGGTTGTAATAAAAGGTAAAATAAAAAAAAGATTAATATGGAGGTATAAAAATGAAGTTTGTTCCTAAAATAATTATTGGGGTAGTGATATTCATTGTAGTATTAATACTGGTTTTAAACGTTTTTGTTATAGTCCAGGCTGGGAATGTAAGGGTGCTTACCCAGTTTGGTAGAACTGTGGGGGTCACCTTTACTCCTGGATTACATATAAAAGCACCATTTATACAGAATACGGTAAATTATTCCACCAGGCAGGTAACTTACGAAACAAGTGATTTCCCGGAAACCAGCCGGTCTAATTATCCTGATTTTACGGTTGATACAACTTCTTTAGACGGACAGCAGATACAATTAAAGTATACCATCAGGTTTTCTATTGACGCTAAACAAGCTGAATGGATATTGAATAATATTGGTACCATGGATAATCTTGTAGAAAAAGTGGTTAAAACGGAGGCAAGATCTTTATCCAGGAATATACCTAAAAAATATACTGCTGCTCAGCTTTACTCGGAACAGGTATTCGATGTTCAGGACGAGATAAGTGAGACTTTAAGACCCGTATTCGAAAAAAATGGAATAATTTTAGATGAATTTTTACTCAGGAAAATTGAATTTACTGAAGAGTATTTTAATATCCTGGAGGAAAAGCAAATTGCAGAGGAAAGGATTGTAGTAGAGCAAAATATCCTGGCACAGGAAAGAATTAAAAAAGAGCAGGCAATTGTCCAAGCTGAAGCAGAAGCGAAGCAAATTGAAATTAAAGGTGAAGCTCTTAAGAAATATCCACAGATAATACAGTTAGAGTTTATCCAAAAACTTTCTCCTAATATAGCCTGGGGAATACTTCCAGAAGAAGGAATAATACCATTTCTTGATATAGGTAAACAATTTAGTGACGATACACAATTTACTCCTGAGGTAGAGACACCAGAGGGGGAAAGTGAGTAATAGGTGCACTTTACTTGAGAAAAATATCATCCTTATTTAAAATATTTTTTTATCTCAATAAACTGGTATTTGAATAAAACAGAAAATTAAAGTTTTATTCTACACAAATTGCTTATCTGGCTGATGTTATTCTTCACCATCATGAGTGGTGGGATGGAACCGGCTATCCACAGGGATTAAAAGGAGAGCAAATTCCAATTACTTCTAGAATCATATCCATTGTGGATGCTTACGATGTTATGAGAAATGGCAGACCTTATAAGAGAAAAATGAGTAAGGATGAAGCTATTATGGAATTAAGGAGGTTTAGCGGACAGCAATTTGATCCAGAATTAGTTGAAATTTTCATTGATAAAGTTTTGATTGATGAAAAAAGTGGCGGTTAGATTATAGCTAAATTATTGTTAAAATGATAATCCTTAAAGAAGAAAGTGTTATTCTATGGTATAATTTAACCGTATTAGAAGGTCAACAATACACAAAGGTGGTGTATAAAAATGGCCAGGATCTCTATAAAAAATGTTACCAAATACTACGGCAAAGATCTCATACTCAACAATATTTCTCTAGATATAAAAGATAAGGAGTTCTTTTGCATAACAGGTCCTTCTGGTGGTGGTAAAACTACTCTTTTAAAAATTGTAGCTGGCCTGGATACAAATCATACAGGAAGAGTATACATGGATGATGTTGACATAACTTATTTAAGCCCAGCGGAGAGAAATATTGCTATGGTCTTTCAGGAATATGCTCTGTATCCGAATCTAATGGCAAAAGAAAATATATCGTTTCCACTACGAATAAAAAAATATTCAAATGAAAGAGTTGCTAAAAAATTGAAATCAACCGTAGAACAAATTGATATTGGAATAGAAAGATACCTTAATTTTTATCCTAAGGAGTTATCTGCAGGCCATAAACAGAGAGTGGCTACTGGAAGAGCAATAATCAGGGATAATCCCAATGTTTTTCTATTAGATGAACCACTAAGTAATCTGGATGCTAAAATAAGAATGAATACCAGGACCTATCTTAAAAGGCTGGTTACAGAGATTAAATCTACTACTATTTATGTAACTTCTGACAGTAGTGAAGCGATGGCTCTGGCGGACAGGATTGCAGTGCTTGATAAAGGCGGGTTTATTCAAATAGATAGCCCATTTGATATATATTTTCATCCTAAAAATATGCTGGTTGCGGATTTTTTTGGTATTTTAGGTATGAATTTTATAAGGGGAAAGATAAAGGATAATAAATTTATTTTTGATGAGTGCAGATTTGATATTCCATCTTGTATAAATAAAGATGCTATAAAAGAAATAGCTAAGGAAGAATTAGTTCTTGGTATAAGACCTGAAGATGTGGGTTTTTCTACTGTTTATTCTAAAAACAAAGCTATGGCGAAGGTTGATTTAATTCAAAAATTCCCTCCAAGAGCAAATATAAGATGCCAGGTTAATGGTAGTATTATAAATGTGGTTAACTTCATAAAGAATACAGGCAGTATCATACCGGGTATGAATTTATATTTAGAT
>JADHVN010000004.1 GCA_016783995.1 Actinomycetota bacterium | reverse complement strand
TTCATATTTCTTTTTACACTTAACGTATTTCCTGCTCTAATATCGTGATTTCTGATGTTTTTTGAATTTGATAACCTTGATTACGTCAACTTTTGGTTGTTTGTAGCCTGGTGACTCATAAGCAAGTTCTTATAAATTTTACTTTACAGGGGGTTTGTGGATTTTATTAAAACATAGTCATAGAAATAGCGGGATTTTTGGACTAAAATGAGACAGAAGAGCTAGATTAAGATTCGACTGTTGTAAATATTGCACCAGTTTAAACAGAAGGAAAACGACAAATATTGTCAGCATTGTGAACTGCTTTCGTTTAAGTTCTTTCATGTTGATCCTCTAAATACTTTTTGAATAATCAAAATAAGGCTTGCATATCAATATCAATTGTTTATAATATAAATTATTAATTATATAAATATTATTTAAAGGAGTTTATATGACTGTTCAAGGGTTTAAAAAGGCGGTATTAAATCCATATGTGATCATTGCATTATCCGGGATACTGTTAAATATTTCTTTTTTTATTCATAATATTTATGCACAAATATTTGCTCTCTTCATTGTTGCCCCGACATTCTTTGCCATAAGCAGATTAAAAGGCATAAAAAGATATGTGGGTGGGCTGATATTTTTTGGAAGCTGGATAATACCGACATGTTACTGGTATTTTCTAATTTTTCCATGGTGGGCAGCTCTTCTGCGTTTAACTATTTTTACCCTTATGGCTAATGTATTCTTTATTCCCCTTATTATTAAAAAAAGAAATATAGTGCTGGATTTTGTTATAACTATTGTTTTATGGGTAGGTATAATAGCTGCTAGGATTGAGCTACCCTTTACTGAAGATTGGTGGATACCACATATTGCCTATACACAATTGTTAAATCCTTTAATTGTCCAGATTGGGGGGGTTACCGGGATCTATGGGATCATACTAATTATTTTATTTATCAATGCGGCTATTGCCTATTTATTGACCAAAAAGAAATATATTCCAGCAGGCATAGTGGTCATTATTGTAATTGCTACTTGTCTGACCGGAAATATATTATTTCAAAACACCATTGGGCAGGGGGACAAAAACATTGCTTTGATTGCAGTTCAGTCGGTACCGTCAAAAGGATTTTATTCAGAAAATGCCACCGTAGAAGATATTGAAAATTTAAAATCGTTGACAGCGGGCGCCCTTAAAGATATTGAGAGGAAAGAAAACAATATTGTAATAGTCCTTTGGCCAGAAAATATGGTCAAAACCAGTGAAGATGAAAATATAAGCCAATTTGTAAGAGAAAATAATATTTATCTTGTCTATAACCGGGCAGAACCAAATGAGGATGAATTACCCTTTAATACTGCAGTACTTCTCGACAGTAATGGAGAAGCGATCTTGACAAATTATAAGAAGCATATTGCGCCGGGAGAGGAAATAACATCAAGCAATGAGTTTTCGTCTGTAATGGTTCATGATATTAAAGTAGTTACTGACATCTGTTATGATCTGCATTACCCTGATATTAGGGAAGGGATCAGCGGAGACGATCTCCTTCTTGCCCCGGTGGATGATGATAGATTTGGCAGTTTTTTCCCTTACCTGCACGCAGCCGATACGGTCTTTAGGGCAGTTGAAAATGATATAAATATTATCACTGCTTCAACAAATGGACCCACATTTTATGTAAACAGATATGGAGTGGTTGAAAGAATGCCTCTACCGGTTTACAGCGAAGATGTGCTCATGATAGAGACAAAAATTTAGACAAAATTTATAGAATAAAATTTTAATGAAAGTGTATAAAAATGAAAATTATTGTTTTAAATGGAAGCCCCAAGGGCAAAACAAGTGTTACGATGCAGTATGTCAGGTTTATCCAAAAGAATTTTCCACAACACGAACTGAGGATCCTGGACACTGCTCAAAAGATTAAAAGGATTGAAAAAGATAAAAACACTTTCCAAGATATACTCGAAGAGATCAAATCAGCAGATGGTATACTTTGGGCCTATCCACTGTATGTTTTTTTGGTTGCTTCTCAGTATAAAAGATTTATCGAACTTATTTTTGAAAGAAAAGCTGAACAAGTCTTTAGGAATAAATATTCTGCTCTGCTTTCAACATCCATAAATTTCTTTGATCATACAGCAAGAAATTATATGAATGGGATCTGTGATGACCTGGAAATGAAGTTAGTAGATTCATTTTCTGCAAATATGACTGATTTGTTAAAAAGGGAGGAAAAAGATAAATTAGTATTATTTGCTGAAGAATTTTTTAATTCCATAATAAATAAAGAGAGTACTTCCAGAGTATTTGCTACGGTTAGTAAACTTAAGACTATCTATAGCCCCGGAGAATCTAAACCAGAAATAGATATTGGTGATAAAAGGGTTCTATTGCTTACAGATACCAGAAGCGGAGAGACAAACTTAAAAAGGATGTTAGAGAAGTTCAAAGAGACATTTATACAAGATATCGAAGTCATTAATCTAAATAATATAAATATTATGGGCGGATGTCTCGGCTGTATACATTGTGGAATAGATAATGAATGTGTGTATGAGGGAAAAGACGGATTTATAGATTTTTATAATTCTAAAATAAAAACTGCAGACATTCTTATTTTTACTGGAACTATCAAGGATCGGTATCTTTCATCAAGATGGAAATTATTTTTTGACAGGAGCTTTTTTAATACTCACCAGTCTGTTCTTTCCGGAAAGCAGATCGGTTTTATTATTTCCGGACCTTTACGCCAGCTCCCGAATCTCAGACAGATACTTGAAAGCTTTGTGGAATGGCAGCAGGCTAATAATATTGGTATCGTAACTGATGAGTATGAAGATTCAACCAAGGTAGATAATCTAATTAAGAAGTTGGCAAAACGCAGCTTATTATTGTCAGATAAAAAATACATTAAACCTCAAACTTTTTTGGGAGTCGGGGGGCGTAAAATATTCAGGGATGATGTATGGGGAAAACTGCGCTTTGTTTTCCAGGCGGACCATAAATATTATAAAAAGACTGGATTCTACGATTTTCCTCAAACTGATTTCAAAACAAGAGTAACAAATCTATTGATGATCTTGCTGACCAGGATACCAAAATTTAAGAAGGGATTCCAAAAAGATTTAAAGGATCTAGCAGTCAAACCCTATAGGAAGGCAGTAGATGAGGAGAGTTTAATAAAGACTGTGAAGATTCCCGGTGTACTCATTGTGTCCCTTTCATTTATACCCTGGATCATTTATTGGGTACTGAGTGGTATTGGCAGTACTATGAGCATAATTGTACCTTTAGTGGTTATATTTGCTTTTATGTCTTTTCGTGCAATCAAGAAGCGGTATAATATAATGGATATATTTTCTTTTATTTACTTCATTGCTGCAGCCATAGTTACATATTTTACAGATTCTATATTCTTTATTGAGAACAGCGGGAGTCTTGGATATATAGTATTGTTTGTGATGGCTATTTTTTCCTTGATCATTAGAAGACCCTATACTATGGAGGGAGTTAAAAGCGACTATCCGGAATCCTTTTGGAGGAACCCAATGTTTATTACAATTAATGCTGTAATAACAGTTATCTGGGCAATTATTTTTATAGTAAATTCAGTTTTATATGTAATCCTAAGCCAGCCTTTACCGATAATTACCACCAATATTTTAATCGGTTTAGGAGTTGTATTGTCAATAATAATACCGAAAGTTATGCCGGACCAATAGAAAGAAGGTGTGTCTGTATTTGATATTCTAAATAATTTAGAGTATAAATAATTAAATGAATAAAAATATAGTTTTAAACAATCAATTTTTTGTAGTGATAGCACTGCTGGAGAAGACTGGTAATCAGATCTTTTCCAAATTCGGACTGACGGTGAAAACATATGCGATACTTGTATCTATCAATGAAGGCTGTATTAAAAGTACCGAACTTGCTAAAACTATCCAGGGCTCCAAAGCCAGTGTTACCCAAAAAACAAAATGGCTCGAAGAGAAAGGGTTGATCTTCAGGGAATTGGATAAAAAAGACAAACGCATCTGGTATTTCTATTTGACAGACAAGGGCAAGGAAACGTTAAAAAGGGTAGTTCCTGATTATGAAAAAGCAATGAGCAGGCTTTATAGGTCTTTTTCAAAAAAAGAGATCGATCAGGCGATCAAGATGTTCGAAGTAATGGAAGACAGGCTTCACTATGCGATAAAGCACAAGATTTTTTCTAACTAAATTTGAGAGTTCCTCAAAAACTCGAGTCAGAGATAAGAGTTATTTAATATACTAGCATCATTAGCTCTATTCATATAAGAATTAATCTATTTAGATTCCTGATATTTAATAGTTTTAAAATATCTTAGAAAAGTATCTTCCCATTTAATTGTATCTTCTGGTTCATAATGAGTCAGTTTATGCGAATTTGAAACAATACTTCTACCCTCATCTATATCTTTTATTTCATTATTTGCTCTCATTTGTATTAATACATTACCTATAGATGTTGTTTCGGGTAAACCAGAGATCACATTTTTGTTTAAAGCATTTGAAATCCATTGGTTTAAGATACTGTTTTTAGATCCACCCCCACTTAAATATATTATTTCTATCTTATTCTCTGTTATTTTTTCAATTTCCCTTACATATTCAATGCATTTAAATACTATCCCTTCAAAAATAGCCTGGGTGATATCTTTTTTGTGTAAATTAATATTTTGTTTAGTTTTTTTATAATATATTTTTAAGTTATTTAGAATATTAGTATCTTTTTTAAAAAATAAATCATCAGTGACATCTATGAAGTTTTTAAAGCAACAATCTCTGCTTAGATAACAATTAATTTCGTCCCAATCTATTAATCTATTTTCTTCTTTCATCCAAAAATACCTAAACTCTTGCAGCAATAATAGCCCATAGGAAATTTTTTGAAATAATATTTTTGGATAGGTACTTCCTTCATTGGAAAATCCGTATTCATAAGAGTCTTTATTCAGTATTAGTCTATCATTATTTTCTACTCCAGCAATAATCCATGTTCCTAAAATAATATATGCCCAATTTCTGCTTAAATCTTTTTTAATCGGAAGACCTAACACAGCAGATGCCGTATCATGTGAGGCAACTGCTACTATTTTTAATCTCTTTATCCCTATTTCTTTTGTAACTTCTTTTCTTGAAAAACCAATGATTTGTCCAGGATAAATAATTTTTGGGAAAATTCTCAGAGGGATCTTTAATTGTTTCAATATACTCTTAGACCACTTTCTTTCTGTTTGATCAAATAATTGAGTGGTGGTTGCATTGCTATATTCGCAAAAGGTTTTACCGCTTAAAAAGTAATTAAATAGATCGGGTATCATCAATATTTTATATACATTTTTCAATAACGCAGAATTTTTCCTGATCATTGAAACTAATTGAAATATTGTATTTACTTTTAATGTGACTTCTCCAGTTATCCTAAATAACTTATAAATAGGAATTATCTTGGTTACTTCTTTTAAAATATTATCTGAAGTATAATTCTGATAACTTATTGGATTTGAAATAAGTTTACCCTTTTTATCAATCAATCCAAAATCTAATCCCCAAGAATCGATTCCAATTGATTCAATATCGTCGAAAGAATTATAGATCTTAGTTAGACCATCTATTAATTCTTTATATAATTTCGATATATCCCAATAGAGAGTGTTTTGAATTTGGCTGGGTTTATTGTCAATTCCATAAACCTTTTCAATAGATATGGATTTCCCACCAAAGCAACCGATAGAAATCAATCCATTACTAGCCCCAAAATCTGCACTTATATATTTTTTGCTTTTTTTCATACTTTTTGTGAAAAAATATTTAACTACAAATTATAGCAGGGCAAAAAGGATAACATTTACTTGTTATCCTTTTTCTTTTTTTATATTTATAGATATTAGACTAATATTTTCTTAAGTCAAGAGCAGTCATAAACATTGCATCAATATTTTCAGGTGGCGTATTTGCTTGAATGCTATGAATTGAGGCAAATATGAAACCTCCGTTTGGAGCTAAGTCATTAATTCTTCGTTTTACTTCCTCTTTTACATCATTTTTACTACCCCTTAATAAAACTTCGGGATCACAAGCTCCTCCCCAGAAGGTTATTTTATCTCCAAATTCGCTTTTAATTTTTTTAGAATCCATATTACTAGCTCCTACTTGAACAGGATTAATTATATCAATTCCACAATCTATAAAATCATTAATAACCCAAGAGATATCTCCGCATGAGTGTATATACACTTTTGCATTTGTATTATTTTTTATTACTTCCACCAGTTTTTTATGTCTTGATTTAAAAAACTTATTATAAATTTCTGGATTAAACATAGGTCCCCTTTGAGTCCCTAAATCATCACCAATTTGAACTACATCAATTAAGTCACCAATCTCTTTTAACATGTTTCTCCAGAATATACTGCCCCAAGATAGCATCATGTCCAGGTAATAATTCAGAAAAGCATCATTAGAGACAAGATCCATGTATGCCTGCTCAAATCCCCTTGTTTGCCACAAACTCTCCCAGAGACCCCATGATGCATTAAATGTTATTATTGCCTTATTAGTTTTACATTTTTTCAGCACTTCATCTTTTATTCCTATAAATCTTGCTTTATCTGAGGGATCCGGAACTTTGAATCTTTTTAAATCTTCTAATGAGAAACTGTTCATTGCCGGAGTTTTAATATCATAGAAAAAACCACCTTTTGGCCTAATGTAGACAGTTCCCCATTCATCTGTATATTCATCCTTTACAGGATCTATTTTCAGTTTCCACTTTGATGATTGTTTTGAATGGACTCCTATAATATCAACTTGAAATTTATCCAATAATTCTTTACATGGAAATACTACCTGCTGAAAGACATCTTGAATATTAATTTCAATATTTTTATAATCATAAAACCTCATAAGGTTTTCATATGCTTTTCTATGCAAACTAGTATGAACTCCTCCAAAATCTATTGGGATTTTGTCAGGTTCCTTATGGTCTAGTGCTTTATTCACTCTTTCTTTTGAAGTCATCGCAACCAATATTATCCTTCCTCTAAAGTTTTGAAATATTAAAAATTAACGAGTATTTTTAACAGTTGAAAGTCGTCTAATTAAAATTACGATTAATAATAATAATCCCCATACGGTTTGTGTAAGGAAAGCATTTACAGCAAAAAAGTTAAATCCCATAGAAATTATACTTAGAACCAAAACAGCTATAAACACATTAATTACACTACCAGATCCTCCACTTATTGACACTCCTCCCAAAACAACAATAAGTATTGTAACTAACAAATAGCTTTCACCATAATCTGACTTAGCTGAATTAAATCTGCTCATCATTATAAGTGCGGCTATCCCAGATAAGAGTCCAGAGATTAAATATGTCTTTAATAAAATTACCTTATTGTTTAATCCAGAGAATTTTGTTGCTAGAGGATTTAGCCCAATCATATAAATGCTAATTCCAAATGCTGTCTTTTTTAAAATGAAATATATAAACCCACAACAGAATATTAAGATTATGAATGATATAGGTATTCCAACAAACACACCATTTCCTATATAAAACATCTGGCTAGGAAAACCCTTTAGTGATTTCCCCTCGCTGATTAATAGTGATACTCCACTATAAAAAATCATAGTCCCTAATGTTGCAAGAACTGGATTTATATTCAAATATCCTACAAGTAGCCCATTCAAAAGGCCGAATATTATTGAAAGCGTCAAAGCCAAAAGGATTCCTATAGAGAAAATTATTATAGCCTGATAATTAAATAGTGATTCAAAATTAAAACTCCTAAAAAAAATAGCAGTTATTACCCCTACAATGTTTGCGGTACTGATTATTGACAGATTTATACCTCCGCTAATGATTGGAATCATCATAGCTAGGGTAAGAAGACCAAGTTCTGGTATTTGAAAAAGTAATGATTGAAAACTATAAAATGATGAAAATTGTTCAGGATTGATGATACTAAACAATCCAGATATTATAATAAGCATACCAACTAAAAATACTGTATCCTTGTTCCTTTTAAAATAATTTTTAATCAATTGTTTCCTGCCTTTATATTTTTATTGATACTTTTGTATGATAAACTTTTGTTTAATTAATTTTTACTCTTATATGTTTTCGTTTAACATATATCTCTTGATAGGCAGTTATCGAAACACTTACAAGAAGTATTAATCCAATTACAAAATTCTGCCAGAATGATGAAACTTTGGCCAAAGTTAAACCATTTGATATAATTGCTAATAATAATACACCTAGTGTTGTTCCCAATAATGTTCCAGAACCTCCGGTAAGACTTGCTCCACCAATAACTACTGCAGCAATTACCATTAATTCTGTACCTATTAAAGCATTTGGCTTTATCATCTGGTTTAATCCTGTATGTACTAGCCCTCCGATACCAGCCAATAATCCCATGAAGCTATATATAAAGAGCTGGAGTTTTAGAATATTAATACCTTCCCTTTTTGCACCTTCTACATTGCTACCCATAGCAAATATACTTCTACCAATCATTGTATGTTTCAAAATTAACCATGTTATTATAAGTATTACAATCCAAATCAAAGTAAAAATAGAAAAACCTGATATTACTCCATTTTTATTTAAAAAAGTAAAAATGTATGAGTTCCCAAATTTCTCAATATACTCAGGGAGTAAAGAGATCAATACACCCCTGGTAATGAACAATAGAAGACCGTAATAAATACCCATTGTAGCAATAGTTATAACAATAGTGGGAGCGTTTAAATAATAAATTAAAAATCCATTTACTGCCCCTAATATAATTCCAATCACTATTACTAAAACAAATGCATAAAATAAATTTCCTCCCCCCATTATGATTATCTTTCCTGTTGAATAAGCTGCAATTGATGCTATTGCGGAGAAGGATACATCTATCCCTCCTGAAAGTAATACAATAAAACTTCCGATAGCCATAATTCCTGTAAAAGAAGTACTTCTCAACAGATCCAAAAAATTTGATGCGGTCAAAAAGTTTGGATTAATAAATGCAATTACTGCTGAGAAAAGTACTATTATAAAAAACAAGTATATTTCTCTGGTTTTAAAAAGTTTTCTTAACATTTAAGACCTCGTAAATCTCTAAAATCAATTTATCGTTTTAAAAGCTGCAACCATCAATATATTCAATTCTTAATTATTTACCTCTAATTCTCCTAACAATCTTCCTTTTTCCATTTTTAATATTCTATTACAATTATTTAATAATTCTTCTTCCTCATCGGAAATAAGAATTATCCCTATCCCTTCTTCGGCTAGTTTCCTAATAATCTTAAGAATATCATTTTTTGCTCCAACATCGATGCCGGCAGTTGGGGAATCCAGAATTAAAACTTTTGGTTTCGTGCCTAACCATTTTGAGAGCATTACACGTTGTTGATTGCCTCCAGAAAGTGTTAATACCATATCTTCAGAAGAAGCACATTTTATCTTTAATTTTTCTATCCAGTATTTAATTATGTTTTTTTTCTTATTTTCAATAATTACTTTCCACTTATTTAGTAAATCATCTAATAATGTGCTTATAATATTATTCCCAATAGAGTGCTCCATAAATAATCCCTGTTTCATTCTATCCTCAGGCACATATCCTATTCCTAATTTCATAGCTTTTATTGGGGATTTAATCTTTACTTCTTTGTTGTTCATAAATATACTACCGCTATCAGGAGGATTTAAACCAAAAAGACCCAATGCAAATTCTGTACGTCCAGAACCTAATAATCCCGATATTCCTAATATTTCCCCCTCCCAAAGTTTCAAATTAATATCCTTATAATTACTCTTCTTTGATAGTTCTTTGGTTTCAATTATTACCTTTTTATTCTCAATATTTAAATTATAGCTTGACTGAGTAATCTCTCTGCCACTCATTAAATATATGATCTTATTATATTCCATATCTTTCGCATCATAAGTTCCAACTTTTTTTCCGTCACGAATTATTGTAATTCTATCTGCAATCTCTAAAACTTCGTTTATCTTGTGACTGACAAAAAGAGTAGAAATCCCGTGTTTCTTTAAATCTCTTATTACTCTAAATAATAATTTAACTTCACTATCAGTAAGAGCAGAGGTTGGTTCATCCATTATAATTAACTTAGAATCTATAGTTATAACCCTGCATATTGCAATAAGTAATTGATTGGCAAAAGACAGATTTTCAACCACATCATCCAAATTTCTGACCTCTGGACATTTGCCCATTTTGGGGAATTAGAGGCAAGAAAATAAGTAAAGATTTCCTTGACATATGATATTTTATGTGGTATAAATATGGTATTGAATTTAAAAATAAAAAGGAGAAGTACCACATGTATATGCAAGGAATTTTAGGAACACAGAAAGGAAATGAAATAATATCTACAACTACAAATAGCAAAGATAAAAATGTATTAGATGTATACTTTGGAATGACACATTTTACATCTTACAGAAGAGATGACAGCGAGACAAAAAAGATACTGGTTGGGTTGTTTGGTAATGCTGGTGTACGCAAGATGGCAGTAAGTGAAGCCTTCTCCATAAATCCATGTCTTGTAACCAGATATTCTAAGAATATGGCCCAAAATGGTCTGTCTTCACTTTTAGAAGACAGGCGCGGCAGGCCAGGCAAGATAACAGAGGATATAGCAGTATTTGTAAAAGACTGCTACACGAAACTTAAAAAAAGAAAAGTTAAAAGCATTCGTCCAGTGGTAGCCAAAAAGGTCAAAGATAGATTTGGGGTCGAAATATCTAAAGAACTAATAAGACAGATAACTATACCGGTTAGAGAAAAAAATCTACTGCCAAAGGAGCCTGAGAAAAATTCCACAAAACCACAAGTCAAAAAAGACAGTTGCACTAATGGAGAAAAACTTACCGAAAGACTAAAGAAAGGTTTTTATAGCCGTTACGGAGCAGGGCTAGTGCTAAATGTTTTTATATCCAGATTAACTGAAGGGATACTGGAAAAGTATAAAGACCTAAAGCAGGCCTGTGATCTTAAATCCTTTGCTATAATGATAATGCAGATGGTTCAGTTTAATACAGTAAACATAGAAAGAGTAAAAAGAATAACCCGCAGCCAATTTGGAATACTTATGGGAGTAAATAAATCCCCCAGCTTAAAGACTGCAAGAAGGAAACTATCGGACGCAATTGAAAAATTGGATACAGAAAAGATATCTACAGCTCTTGCCAAAAACTACCTTTCTAACTTAAGTTGCGGCACAGATATATTCTATATAGATGATCACCTGGATACATATTCGGGTAAAGTAAAAGTCCTTACTGGATTTAGCCATATATATGACAGGATGATGGAAGGGACACAGCATACTTTTGTCCATGACAGGTGGGGAAATCCAATATGTTTCCTTCTGCGTGATAACTTCAATAATTTTAAGGAGCTTCTGCCTGTAATGGTAAAGAAGATAAAAAGCATATATAAGACAAAGGCAAAGTTAACCTTTGTATTTGACCGTGCTGGATATGACAAAAAACTCTTTTCTGCATTTGGTAGAAACTTGAGATCCTACTATATCGTTTGGTCAAAGGCTGACAGAATAGATTATTCTAGGGAGCCTTTAAGATTTAGTGAAGTTACAATTAAGTTTAAAAGAAATACTAAAGATAAACCCAGGGAGGTAGCTCTTGGGATAGCTGAAATTCCAATGACAAAAAAAGATCGTACGCGTAAGATAGTGCTGCGCAGAAAGACTGCTAGACGAATTGCAAAATACAAGGATTATATGTACTCCTCCCTTATAACAAATAATATGAGCAGGCCAGCTAAAGAGGTAGTGGAAGCTATAATTTATCGGTGGAGGGAAGAATGTGATTTTAAAGTAGAGGTGGGCCAGTTTGGAATTGACCAGATAACAAGCTACAGCATGGAAGATTACAAAAAAGATATATTCTTAGGGGATAATCTGCTGCCCCCGGATCTTTTAAGTGATAAGATGATGGCCAATCCCATGTTAAGACCCTTGCGTTACAGAAAAGGAAAAATTAAAAGGAGTATTTCAAAGATTGATGAGAAAATAGGAAGATGGGCATTTAACCAGACCAAGAAAAGAGATAGGACCATAGCCCAGGTAGCAGAGCTAAAACGTAACAAGTCTGATTTAGCCAAAAGAGAGAATCTTGCAGAACAACTTAAAGAGGTTGAGGCAAAGATGGCCTCACTTCCCAGGTATATAAACCGTCTTGATTATTTAATATATGGAAAGTTTAAGACATTTAATTTCAGCAAGAAACTGATTGTAGATACCTTAAAAGTCTGTGCCAGAAACACAAGAAAGATGGCTCTTGAATTACTTGACCACCATTACACTAACTACCGGGATCAACTAGATTTTCTTAGAAGGATTATAGAAAATGGTGGTAATGTTAAATTGAATGGGAAAGATACAGTTATAGTAGAGATAGTACCATTTAATACTAAAGCAGAGAATGCAGTTTTAGCTAATTTTTTAAAGGAAATAAATTTGATGAAACCACAAATGTTTGGAGATAATCCGTATCCAATAAAATTTAAGGTTGGAAAGACTTAGCTTTACTTTTCAACTTGCCTCAGAAATGTAAATGTCCTGAGGTCAGAAATTTAGTTTTATTTTTACTTTTTCCATTGCTCTTTCAGCAATATTATTCATTTCTTTCCATTTAATGAATTTTGTTCCCCTCTCGAACAAATAATTGAATGCTATATTCTCTGCAACTGTTAAGCTAGGAAATATTGATAGATCCTGATAAATTACTTGTATTCCCTTATTAATTGAGTCTGAAACACTATATCGTTGATATCTTTTTCCTTCTATATTTATTTCTGAACCATCTCCGGCTCTGTAAACACCTGATATAATTTTTATAAGAGTTGATTTGCCTGAACCATTTTCACCCATCAGAGAATGTACTTCACCTTTTTCTATAGAAAAATCAACACTATCAAGTGCTCTTATTGCACCAAAATTTTTACTTATATTTTTTAAGTTTATAAAATTTTTATTCATCCTTAATACCTGTCTAATTGATCACTTGGTATCAATTTTTGTAAATTAATAAAACATAATATCTTAGGGGGTACTTCATATGAAATACCCCCATGTATTTAGATTATGCTAGATTCCAAGATCTTCGATAATTTGATCTATATTATCTTTATTTATGATGAGTACGTTTGTAGCAGTTACATTTTGTCCTTCAAGCTTTATAGTACCTAAACCTGGTATTTCCATTCCATCTACAATTTCTTCACCATCAAGCGTGTGCTTGGCTACATAAATCCAACCTCTTGCAGTGTCCTTCATGTCATATAATATTGTTGCATCCAAAGATCCATCATCAATATACTGTTTTGAATCTGACGGCAAAGACATTCCTACTACATGAATCTTGTCCTGTAAGCCTTTTTCCTTTATAGCTTGAGCGGGGCCAGGTCCATTGATACTTCCAATCCCAAATATAGCTGTTAAGTTTGGATATAAATTGATAAACTCTAGCGTTTTATCATGAGCAATGATCTGATCTTCCTCGGTAGGAAATCTTTCTTGAGCTGGCTTTAGATTTGGATATGTTTCTGCTAGATAGTCTTCTAAAATATCTGCCCAAGCATTATGACTTGCTACAGTTGCTCCCCCAGTGAGAATTATATACTCACCTGTATCTGTACCTATTGCTTTAACCATCTCATCTGCCATTGTCTGCATCCATATCAATGTGTCAATTGGCTCAATATTCCAGGTTACTTCTTTTTGTTCAGGATTTTCCATGGTCATAGTTAGAATGCCACGTTCTTTTGCCTTAATAAATGCAGGTTCGACTGATTGGGAGTCGTTTGGCCATGTTAGAATTGCGTCCACACCTTTACTAATCATATCTTCTATAACTCTTATCTGTTGTGCAACATCATATTCAGCTGGGCCAGTCTGCCATGCATTTATTCCAAGCTACTCTCCAGCTTGAAGTATCCCTTGTTCAGTAGCAAGAAACTATGCTATACCCTCAACTTTTGTAATAACAACAATTTCATAAGGTTCTTCCTCAACTGCTTCTTTTACCTCTTCTACTGCTTCCTCAACTGCTTCTTTTACCTCTTCTACTGCTTCCTCAACCGCCGCCTCTTCTTTACAGCCTATACCAACAAATAATATTGATAATATAAAAACAGAAATAAGTAATAATATAATTGGTTTCTTCATTTTTCTCTCCTTTTCCTTTCAAAAAAACGCATTTATCTTTAAAATTACAAATGGAGATTTATTCTTGGAGTAATCCAAAATAAATCTCTGCCCCTGGATAAGCATCACCTCCCTTTTTATATTTTTCTTTTTTTACCATATTTAACTCCTTTCCATATTGTTTTATTTAAAGTTTTGAATTAATTGCTATAAACTACTTTTATCTTTCTTTAAATATCACAATTCCAGCTACTTCGTATTGTGATATAAACTTATAAGTTGAATAATAAAGGATCAATCCCTCTGTTGAAAAAGTAATAGATTTTCGAAGCAAAATTGGTGAATTCTTTGTTAGCTTTAATATTTTTTCAATATCTGGTGAGGCTTTTATCGCAGAAATGGTATCTATCCATTTCAATATCTGTATCTTATGTTTTTTTTCTATTACATTGTGAATTGATTGCATTGGACCATCCTCTGTAAAATCATTCTCTGATATTTTTGGTAAATATTTTAGAGGTATATAGTGGTCTAAAACACAAACTGGCTTATTATCTAAAAATCTAACTCTTTGTGTATGGAAAATAAGATCATCTTTTTTTAGGGTGGAAAAGGCTTCCAAAATTTCAGAAAAGGGAGTTATTTTTTCTGATTTAACACCGATTTTCACACCCCGTTTAATCGTCATTAAAAATATAGGCGGGCCGTAGCTTCCAGTCCCACTTGCAGACCTTCCACATCCTTTCATTTCCATCTTTTAATTCTAAAAACCATATCATAATCGCTAAATTAGATAATTGAGTCATAGATTAGCAACTTCCGGCCATTTATTTTACTTGACAAGAAGCCTGTTTTTCATGCTTTTTTCGCATTAACAGTTAATTGTTAGGGTAGGATTATGACGTATAAAATGTACATTTGACGATTATATGTAGGTTGAAAAAGTTATATAATCATGAATAAAAGGGGAAAAACAATCCAATAATGCTTATTTACTGGTTAATATTAAAGAAATTTGTATTTTTATCTTGACATTATATTAAACATATGTACATAATTACATATGTTTAATCGTCATAAAGATAACCAAAATAAGATTGACCTTGAGGCGTTTTTTGGTCATCCTTCTTCGGCGAGACAGCGCCAGTACGAAGCAGTGCGTGCATATGTCAAAGACCGGATGCCTGCAGAAGAAGTGGCTTTAAAATTTGGATACGTAGCCGCCACTGTCTATGCACTGGTTCGGGATGCCCGTAACGGCAAGACTACTCTTTTTCCAAAAGTGAAGTTAGGTCCAAAAAAGAGGCGTACATCAGAGGATATTTTGGAGTTGGTCATAGACTTGCGAAAAGAGGGCCTTTCTTCGCCGGACATATACCAGAGGCTCTCATCAGAGGGTATAAAATTATCCACTAAAACCATTGAGCGCATTATCAAAGAAGCCGGATTTAAAAAGCTAAAACGAAGAACGGACAAGCAGCGAGGTGTTACGAAGAAAAACAAGATCATCCCCCAGCGTGCGGAGCCTTTGGACTTTAGCTCGCTTGACTCTTTTTTAGTGGACTGTCCCGTAGCTGGCGTATTTTTCTTTCTCCCCTATATTATCGAATCAGGGATTTTAGAGATTGTGCGCAAGTGCAGCCTTCCAGAGTCCAGTGTAATTGACTCTGAGCAGGCCGCTTTGTCTATGCTGCTTTTAAAGCTCATTGGAAGTGAGCGGCTCTCCCACATGGAAACCTACGATCACGAGCCAGGTCTTGGGATATTTGCCGGTTTAAACGTACTTCCCAAGTCCACTTATATGAGCACTTATTCCTGCCGGACATCCGAAGAGATGCTGATGGAATTTCAAGAAAGGCTGCTGCGTCGCTTCCGCAAGATTTATCCAAAGATGTATGGAAATGGATTTATTAATCTGGATTTTCACTCTATCCCTCATTTCGGTGATCTTTCGGAAATGGAAAAGGTTTGGTGCGGATCCCGGGGCAAAACCATGAAGGGCGCCAATACAGTATTTGCGCAGGATAGCAAAAGTAATGTCATCTTGTACACTCGTGCAGATATATTAAGAAAAGAACAATCAGAGGAAATCAAACGCTTTGTTACATACTGGAAAAAACAAAATGGCAACCTTGAGGAAACGCTTGTCTTTGATTGCCATTTCACCAAATATCAGGTGTTAGACGAACTTAACGAAGATAATATACGTTTTATCACCCTGCGCAAACGAAGTAAAAAGCTTATCAAAGCAACAGAGCAAATCCTAAAAGAAGAGTGGAAAAAAGTGACGCTGCTAATCCCCAAACGAAAATACCAGAAGGTATCCGCATATGAAAGTGAAGTTATGCTAAGGGGATGCAAGCATTCCCTGCGGCAAATTATCATAAAAGATCACGGCAGAATAAAGCCCACATTTATCATCACAAACAACCGGGATCTTGCACTGGAAAAATGTCTGGAGGTTTACGCTAAAAGATGGCATATTGAAAACAAGCTCTCCGAACTGGTATCCTTTTTTAATCTTAACGCCCTTTCTTCACCACTCATGATCCGCATACATTTTGACATCCTCTGGACTATGGTGGCAGATACTATTTATCGGCGTTTTGCAAGCGATCTAAGACGATTTGAACATCATCAGGCCCCGTCTATTTTCAAAAGGTTCATCAGCATGCCCGGAAGAGTCATTTACAAGGATGGCATGTTTGAAATAAAAATCAGGAAAAGATCCCACACACCTATCCTGTTGGGAGTAAAAAAACTGGCTAAGCCTTTTGTCGTTCCCTGGTTAAACAACTGCCCCTTAAAAATTACATGGACCCCCTGATTGTGATTTCAGTGACGATTAAACGGGGTGTGAAAATCGGTGTTTAATACATTTTACAGATGGTTTCTTCCCCATATTTATTGCCATGTCAGTAAAGCTCAAACCTTGATCAGATTCTTGAAATACCTTTGAAGATTGTTCAACAATTCTAATTCCTCTAGACCTTTCTCTAATTATAAGACCTTCAGCAACCAGTTTAGACATTGTTTGCCGTACAGTATTTCTACTGAGATTTAATTTCTTTTCTATTTCACCTTCAGTGAAAACAATTTTTCTCTTTCTAAATTCTGGTAGAAGTCTTTTAATTTCTAAAATTAGTTGTTTATAAAGTGGAATTCCAGAACGTCTATCAATTTGTATTTGATCAAATAATTCTTTTTTATCCATTCGATGCTATCCAAAAATATTTTTTTTCAAACTTGGTTTATTCTATTTATTAATTTCGGACATAGATTTTATAATTAACTTAAAATAATATTCCATCATACCTACAATGGTACTAAACTTACAATAAATTATTCCCTATGTCAAGTACTGGCAGATTAGCAGGAAGAATCTCTTACAAGCTCGTTCCAGATTTGATAATAGTAAAAAATAAATCCTATGTGAAAAGTACACTTGTCTAATAGGATATTTATTGAATTAATTGGAAACAAACTAATTATTGGATAGTATGTTTATCTTTACCCTAAAAGTTCTTGCAATGGGGGCCTTCGGTCTACCATTGTTTACTTACTTTAGTTAGTATGTAAAATTCTCATTATATCCTAAATTCCCCTAAAAAATATCATATACAACCTTATGTCTGTCTTTCAGATGCAAGGTATTCTTTTATGTCTATTTCTGTAATTTTAAAAAACGTTAATATTTCTTTTTGTTTTTTAGTCAGTGGATTCATCAGTCTTTTTCCATTTTGCAGGGTGACCACCTTGATTTTTTTTAACTCACGAATTACTTTTTCAATTGTACTATTATTAGTATCCATGTATTCTGAAAGTATATTTTCCATATGGGATTTAATAATCAGACCTATAAAAGCTACGAATATTTTCCCTTCTGTGGTGGATTTATTATGACAGCGGATACGTTTCATGTCCATATGGTTTTTTAAGTTATCAAAACTTTTTTCGACTAAATCTTTCCGTTTGTATATTTCAAGGATTTCATTCGGATTCTTCTCTGTATCCGTAGTCAGCAGTAAAAAGAAACCGTTGTAAGCTTTTTCATTATCTATTTTTTCATAATTATGCTTATAGCTGATACTGCCATCATTTTCAGTGATGTCAAAATATTTCTCATACTTTTTTCGCGCGGTCTTTGAGGGTATTTTTTTAGTCTGCAAAAGACGGTTTTCTAATATATTGATTTTCTGGTATAGTTCATTTTCTTCAAGCATGGCCTTTGTCGGATCATAAAAAATATGAAGATCTGCATCCACTCCGTATTTGTCTGTGTTTTTTGATGTCGCATAGACATCATGTACTTTGCTGTAATATCTGGAACTGGTTAGCATGGTTCTGTATTTTTCAAGGATTTTTTTTGAAGCAGTCAGGCTGTTGGATACACACAGGATAAATGGATATCCTTTTTCCTGCATAAATCTCACATTCGAGAGACTATAGAAGCCCTTATCCATAACAAACTTTACTTTTTCTATTCCAAGGATTTCATTATCCTGCATCATATACTGCAGATGGGTCTTGTCCAGTATACTACCCGGGTAAACACAGTAATAAATGGGCAGTCTTGAAGTTTCGCCAAAATACATGCCAAGGTTAATCTGCGGTAGTTTTTCACTGTCCCGGTTATATCCCCATTCAAGATATTCATTTCCAGCCGAATAGGAGGAAAAAGATGTGACATCGTAGGCAATGTATTCACTTGCACTTCGCAGCTTTGACCATTCTCTAAAGAATCTCATCCTGTTTTCATAGCTTATGTCTTCAAAGAGACGGCTGGAAGATTGCGAGGTAATGGGGCAATCCAAATGTGTAAATGTCTCACTACACCAATCATCACAATAAAAGAGGACATTGCCTTCACAGAGCATATATGCAGCAATAGAGATGATTTTTTCATAATCTTTTTTAAAAATCTTTTTTAAGATGTTTGAGACGCCAAGCTCCCCTAGAACGGAATTTATAGCAAAAAAATTGCCAAAATCTAAAATTGATTTTGTGTAGAGGATCATGTCCTGTCCAAATATATCAAAGTAGTTTTTATTGGGGATTAGCATGCCGCTTTCAGGATTCCTTTTACCAATAAGTATTTTTTCACTGGTTGGCTGGTTTTTTGAATTACGGTAAGCTCTTTTTGTATAGTAGACATACCAGGTTCTATTTTTGTTTGAAGAATTGATAGTGATTTTTCTTTCAGGCATTGCAACCGTTACATAGTCGTTTAATGACATAATTTCACCCCTTTTCTTTGTATATGATAATAATATCATATACAAAGAAAAAATACTACCATTTCATAAAAAAAGTGGAGAAAAATTCAGAATATCAGTCCTTTTCTTTACTTTTATAGATAGTTCGAGGTACTATTTGTATATGATATTTTTTAGGGGAATTTAGGTTATATATTAAATTCCAACTGGTTCAGTATGAGTTTAGCTCTATTCCGAAGCTTTTAAAATTATAATATTAAAATAATTAATCTAAGGATACATCCTCTTGAGCTCCATAACATCTGTAATCCTTTTTACATCCAGTATGGTAATATCTCTTAAGTGGGTACCTTTATGGCTTATTCCTTTTTCTGGCTCCCCACCCCAGAGCTAATTTTTTCTGTGGGCATCCATGTAACTTTAAACCGTAACTTCCTGGTTTTTAAGTAATAGGTAGGTTTAATTTTTCCATTAGCTTCCTTGTCTGTTTTGGTATTTCCAGGTCTATCCAATTTGCTGATATCTTTACTTTTCTGTATTTACTTAAATACAGCAGCACATCCAAGGGACTGTATAATGTCCAGCTGTAGTTGTGGATTTCGGGACAGCTACTACTTTTGATATATTATCATCAAAAGGAGAATATATTGGTGGAGTAATTGCTCCTGGAATAGAAATCTCCTCAGAGGCTCTTTTTGCATCTGCTGCCAAACTTTCAAAGGTTGATTTAAGCTGGACACCGACAGTAATAGGTAAAAATACATATGATTGCATCCGTTCTGGAATACTGCATGGATTTTTAGGCCAGGTTGATTATATTATTGATAAAATAATAAAAGAAGAAAGAAAAAAGGATAGTAACTACAAGCCTAAGGTTATTGCAACTGGCGGACTTGCAGCATTAATGGTTGGAAAAAGCAAGTGGATTGAGGTACATGACCCTGATTTAACCTTAAAAGGTTTAAAGATACTGATTGATAAAAATAAATAAATCACAAATCTTTTAAATTTTTTTTGACACCTACATTTCATAAATGAAATAAAAAAATTATTAGAAAATAGATACTTTTTATAGAGATGTGGAAGAGCTTAAATTAAACAGCATTATAAATAAACTAAAGAAATTAGTACGTGATTATCTTGTGGAATATATTAGGTCATACCCGCCCTCAAATTTACAAGAAAAGCAGCTGGGTTTATCCAATGGCAAAGAAATTAATATAATTGATTACAAAACATCAGATTATTTATTTAAAATTGGGAATGTTGAAATAAAAAATCCTATAATCTCTGCACCACTGGCTGGGATAAGTGACAATACATACAGGATTTTCGCCAAATTTTTTGGATCAGCACTGACTTTTACTGAGATGGTTGCAAGTTATGGAATCTATTACAGACATAAAAAAAGCTTAGCTCTAACTGATATAACTGAATTTGAGAGGCCCTGTGTGTTACAAATTTTTGGCTCAAATCCAGAAATAATGGCCGAAGCTGCTAAAAGAGTAGAAGATAGAGCAGATATTATTGATATTAATATGGGATGCCCTGTACCGAAAATATTGAGATCTGGAAGTGGGGGATTTTTACTGAAAGATCAAAAAAAGGTAGAGAAAATAATTTTAAAGGTAGTTAAAGCAGTTAAAAAACCTGTAAGTGTAAAAGTTAGAATTGGTTGGAATAGGGATAATATAAACATAATAGATATAGCAAAAATAGTTCAAGGATGCGGGGCAAGTGCAATTTTTATTCATGGGAGAACAGTTAAACAGGGTTTTTCAGGAGAAGTTGACTATGAGGTTGTAAGAAAGGTAAAGGATACTATTAGTATTCCTGTAATAGTAAGCGGGGATATAGATTCACCGCAGAAAGCTTTGGAAGTTTTAAAATTTACTGGTTGCGATGGAACCATGATAGGAAGAGCTGCAAGAGGCAGTATTTGGCTATTATTGGACGTGTTATTATCTTTGGGAAATCAGTACAGTTTTTCATCAGAATCAAATGGTGTTTTAAAAAAAATAGATTTTACTCCAAGTGTAAGCTGGAGGAAAGAATTTGCGAGATTATATCTAAAATTCCTTATTTATTTTAAGGGAGAGTACAAAGCCACCAGGGAATTTAGAAAGCATTTGGTCTGGATTTTTAAGGGAGTTAAAGGAATTAGTAAAGAAAGAAGGTATTTTTTTAGAATTGAGACTTTTAAAGATACTATAGATATAATTGATAGTATCGAAATAAATTAAAGTTTCTTTATTTGAACACTTCTCATATAAACAGAAATATTTTAATATTTATTAGAGTAGTATATAGTTGGGGTTCTAAATTATATTTCGGGATGTAGCGCAGCTTGGCTAGCGCGCAGCGTTCGGGACGCTGAGGTCGGGGGTTCAAATCCCCCCATCCCGACCAGGTTTGCATAGGTAAAACTTTAGATACGGTAGAAGTAGATAGACTATATCTTATTGATACTTTAGCTGCTTCAGTTAATGCCCACTGGAGGAATTTATTCCCTTGCTTTATAATTTAAGCATGGCACAAACTGTCGGCGGTTCTATTGGGTAGAGAGAACTAGTCCAGCATACGAGCAGAGTTTTTCTTTAATTTTTCTACTTCTATTATATTTTCCATTATTTGATTTACCTTATAAAAATGAAGTATAGTGAGCAAGCAACTTTTTAGGCCGATGGTTTAAATATTATAATTAATTTGATATAATTGTTTGGGTATTAATAAGTATTACTCAATTAAAATAAAAATATTAAAAGCAAGGTGGTAAAATGTCGAGAGCTACAAAAATTATGAATATTTCACTAAGTCAAGAACTATATAGAGAAATTGAAAATACAGCTCAAGAAGAGAGTAGAACGAAGAGTGAATTAGTAAGAGAGGCATTCAGACAATATTCTGCAAATAAAAAATGGTCACAGATTAGGAGATGGGGAGAAGAGACTGCAAGAAGAATGGGAATTAAAGATGAGGATGATATTGATAGAATATTACACGACAAATAGGGAAATAGATTGAAAATAGTTTTAGATACAAATATTTATATTTCAGCTGCTGTATTTGGAAGACTTTGTGAAGAAGTAATTCAATTTTGCAGGTTTGATAAAATAAGTGTATATATTAGTGAAGATATAATAGATGAAATAGAAAATAAATTAATTGTAAAGTTTTCATGGAAAGAAAATCAAATAAGAGTATTTTTAGAAAACATATTGGAATTTTGTAAAATTGTCGAGGTTGAGGAGAGAATAGTTTTTATTAAAGAAGATCCAGATGATGATAAAATTTTAGAGTGTGCTGTTTCAGCAAAGTGTGAATATATAGTTTCAGGGGATAAACATTTAATTAATTTAAAATCTTATAAAAATATTAAAATATTGAAACCTGCTGATTTTTTATTTTTAATTAAAAAATGAGATTTATATTACTAATATGTAATAAAGTCAATGTATATATAAATAATTATTGTATAAAAGTAAAATCTATTTGTATCATTATTCATTATAAAAAACTCCTATCAAGAATAGTTTTACAAAAAAATAATAAATCTGTTAAATTATAGTTGCAATAAGTTTTATTTTATGTTATATTGCTTCATAATAAAATATTAAGGAGATATTATAAATTATGAGTACAGCAATAAAAATATCAAGTGAGATTGCAAATGATGCAAGGATAACAGCAAAAGTCACACGCCGTTCCATGGCAGGACAAGTTGAATACTGGGCCTATATTGGTAAGATTGCAGAGGATAATCCGGACTTATCTTTTTCAGTAATCTATGATATTTTGCTTGGGAGGGAACAATTAAAAGGAGGGCTTGGAACCCCTTATCTTTTTGGAGAAGGTGATTAAATATTAAAATAGTCCAATCACCACTTTTTCGAAAACAGAAGAAAAAATTGTATAAAAAACAGATAAAGATAATTGACAAAGAGATTAGTAAAATAGTAAAAAACCCGGAAATTGGGCAGATAAAAAGAGGTGCTCTAAAAGGAGTTCAAATACACAAATTCTATATTGAAAAACAGCTTTTCTTGCTGGCTTATCAATTAGAAGAAGACGTTTTAAATCTAATAATGGTTGGCAGTCATGAAAACTATTACAGAAACTTAAATAAATATTATAATGAATAATTCAGTTATCCTGGTTTAAATTTTTCTGCAATAAATAATTTTTTAGAAGCGAATAGAAGATAAAATAAAATGTCATTTCTGTTTATTAATTAACCTTTGCAAGGGTATCTTTTTATACTATTATAGTAGGTACAAGAGTAGGTATGTTATTAAAAATATATACCTAATTTCATTATTTATATAAAATATAGTTACTGCAGGTTTTCAAAATGAATAAGATTAATATTTCTTTAAGTAAGGAATTCTTGAGTAAGCTTGATCAGTATTCCTACAAAGAAAATATGACTAGATCCAAATTTATAAGAGAAGCTGTAGCAAAGTATATTGCTATAAAAGAGGAAGACGAAAAAATAAAAGAAAAAGAGAAAAAAATAGAAAAAACAATTGAATTTTTTAAAAAAATGGGTGAGAAAAATAAAAATTGGAATGGCGTAAAAGAAATAAATAAATGGAGAGAAAAATTATATAGACAGCAATTATAAAACTTGCAACTCTTAGATTATTAAATATTCTAAATCCGATATTGATACTATAAAACAATTTTAAATTACTATTAAATGAGGCTATGCTATTATACTCAGCGCATAAATATCATCACAAGAATACCTGCTAATGCAAGTACTATGCCAATTGCCAGGGCAACTTTTGCACCACTTTTATTGGCCCGTACAATGTCAGCTTCACTTTTTACAGATACGATGAAAGGCTTTTTATCATCCCTGGGCCTGCCTATCTTTACTTTAGTACCCTCAAGCCAGGCTTCTCCCAATACATATAGAGACTGTCCGAAAGGTATGGTGTTTTCTATCATCCTAAAACCAAGTGTCCTTGCACCCATGGAATTGTAGCGAAAACCTTTAAAAAAGCTGTACTTACTAATATTATTGACAGGTTCAAATTTATCCAACGTCTTTAATGTATTAAGCTTTAAACCGGATTGTGAAATATCAATATAGACCTTTTCCCCAGACCCAGCACCTTTAAGTGCGATTGAGCCTGTGCTTTTCTGGTTTGTCATAAGTGATTCACTTTTTTTAATGCGCCTGTGGGTGCCTTTATTATCAGTGTAAGTTTCTGTTTCCTCATATACCTGATAAAGGTCAGCATTGTAATATGTTACTTCTTTTTCAGAAAAAGGAGCTTTTTCTGGTGTGTCAGAATCAGCCAATCCCTTTAATTCAACAAAATGCCTGTATCCTTCAAGCCCAGCTGCAGCATTATCAGTCAGTATGCCTTTAAGTTCGCCGATAGAAGTAGTTTGCATAAACTTGATTTCAATATTTCTATCTTTTATCTTCCTCGGGATAATCAAGCTTACAAGTACGCCTGCAACAATTAATATTCCGCCAATAATAAATGGTACCATTAAAATGCCTCCCTATTCTTTAGATAATTCATCTTTTAAACGAGCGAATTCATCTTCAATAGATTTTTTCCTTTCCAAATCAACAAATGGATCATTTTCATCTGCGTCAATCCCCGAAACTTCAAATGCTGCATCTGCCTGCGCTTCCTTTTCGGCAATTTTACGTTCCATCTTATCCATTTTTGCAAATGCTCCGGAACTGTCAAGGTTGCCGACTGCACTTGATACATTTTTGCGGGCATCAGCTACTTTATCTCTTGCTAGAAGCATTGTCTGCCGGGTACGGGCTTCATTGAGCTTCTCTTTTAGAAGATCAACTTGCTCTCTCAATTTGTTTAATTGAGTGGACATATCTGTATGCATTTTCTGATATTGCGCTACATCTTCATCAGCCTCAAGCTTACTGTCCACCGCTTTCTTTGCTAGTTTTTCATCTGATGCTTTAAGTGCACTCTTTGCACGGTCTTCCCAGAGTTTTGATTGAGCTTGTGCTTTTTCAAGCTGTAAAAGTATTTGGCGCTCACTTGCCATTACTGATCCTAATCCCTGGACAGCATTTTGAAGATTCTCTTCCATATCTATTATTATCTGCTTAACCATCTTTTCAGGATCTTCTGCCCTATCAATAAGATCATTGATGTTTGCTTTGAGTAGATCCGTTAATCTAGAGAAAATTGCCATGATATATGCCTCCTTATTTTTTAAACATTACTATATTTATTTAATATGAACTGACATTTAAAATTAATAATAATCTAAATTATTTGTTACTATTCAGCCATAAAATGTAATCACCAGTATTCCAAATTCCAGCAGAAATAAATTATACTTAAAAGCTGGACTCTCTTCAGGATATATGCTACTATATCAGCATGAACATAACAACAACAATTATTCAGGGGCACAGAATAGCTCCCGAAGATATAGAATTAATAAAAAAGTTAATTAATGCAAACCAATCCTGGGGGCGTACCCGCCTCTCAAAAGAACTATGTATTCTGTGGGACCTTAAATCAGCCAATGGCAACTTAA
>JADHVN010000080.1 GCA_016783995.1 Actinomycetota bacterium | reverse complement strand
GGATAAATCCCCTTGAAGTTGATCCTTTTATACCCCGACATAAATGACGGGGTAAGTGCAGGGATTAATTATTGTTGACCCTGTAACATAACCGAAAATGGTCGTTAATTTTCAATGCATTTTTACACAAGTTGGTAACGCAAGGAGAGGTGGCGAGATGGGTAAAAAGTCAACACGTGGGTTAACAGTCAATTTTACCCCTATAATCACTGTATGTGTTTATATTATTATAGTTACAAAGAAATAATCCCCTAAATTAGTGTTAACCAACGTGTTTTAGCGAACGGAGAAATCCGCCAGCTGTCGGACAGGCTTCGAGTTCTTAATACCGTATCGCAAGGGGTGGTGATGATACCATCGGCGTAACGAGGTTAGCCCTTGTGATACTATATCATGTAAAATGCGAATATTTAGAGAGCCACATCGCTGTATCTGTAAATATTACGACAGTTAGTAAAATGGTTGTTAACCTGCGGGTTTAGCGAATATAAACAAAAAACGGACATGAATTTTCCATGTCCGTTTATCATCTTGCTCCCCTTGCGTTACGCAGTCTATTACAAAAAACAGAGAATTTGTAGACAAAATTGACCATTTTCCTTCATCAATTGGTAACGTCGTTACCCAGTTGGTGAAAATTTTAACTTAATTCGTGTTAACCTGCGGGTTTGTAGAATGACTGATTTAGCAAAGATTTAACACTCTCTTTGTTAACCAAAGCCCAATTCTTCTTTTGGTATGGAAAATGTGATTTTGGCTAACAGTGATTAATTCTAATAATGGCTGTTCAAACCGTAAACATAAATTTTTTCGGTCCCGCCAAGGCGGGATAAATAGTCAAATAGACAAATAGCCAACAAAACTAATCCCTAAGACAACGAACAGAGAACCCATTTCGCTTACTGTAGCTGCGGCGGGCCACGTCTGAACTACCGTCATTCAGTAGCCGGCGCCACGCGGAGTAACTATCGTACCCTGTAGAAGACCAGAAGCGCCCGCTGCCCCCCATAGTGCGGTAATTACCAGTGCCGCCGCCGCGGTAACCACCCGGAAGGGCCATAAAGCCACTTGTACCAAATTCAGCGTTGTTTTCTAAATTGCTATAAATCCATAAATCGGCATTCCCTGCCAGTTTAATCCCAGCATCACTTCCAAGATAATTTGTAAGTTCTGTCCATTCATCATCCGTGGGCACATGCCATCCTTCCGGGGCTATGTTTCTGCTGTCATCTACCGCATACCAGTTGTACAGATAGCCGTAGGTGTTGCTATCATTATTGTCGAAAACGGCGTATGCACCTGTTGAAAGACCGCCCCATTCAGAATTGCTGTGCCCTGTCGGTATGGCAGTACCGTCTCTGTAATGGGTAACTTTCAAGTTTTCCGCCATCCAGACTTGGTTTCCGATACGAACCGTCTTGTAGCTATTACCATCAATATCGATACATTCTTTTAGTTTTGGTAACCATTCTGAACAATATCTGCATTTTATAGCGTCATCTTGAATCTCTTCTGCACAATATGGACATTTTTTCATTTATTATTCAATCTTTAAATGTTCAAACTATAAATCATAATATTTTATTCATCTGGTTCATTAGCTCCAATTATTGCTAATAATTCTTCTAATGCTGCTTTGAATCCGGTTTTAGTGATTTTTAATTTTCCAGACTTTGTCCTGATTTCTACGAACGGCGGATACCCTTCTTCTTTTTCCATTTTTTGAATAAAACTATTGTTATCTCCAAGCCCAATAACTTTATGGGCAATAGGTCCCACTAAAAACCCGGAGTAAGGAGAATTATATCTCAACTTTGAAACATCTAATCGTTTGTTTTTTTGGTAGTCTAATTTGAAATCTAAATCATTCTTTTTTAAACCAAAGTATTCCTCTGCAATCCCCATTAGCTGCCTTTCAGGTACACCCTGAGAACCAATAACAAGGATTTTTCCTCTTATTATTGATTCTGATTTCTTTTCATCAATGCCAGAAGCTTGATCTGCAAAATCTTTTAGATCTTTTCTATATTGTTTTTCTGTATGAGCTAGGTTTGCTTTTAGTTCTTTGTTGGCAGCTTTTAATTCTATTATTTCTTCGTTATTTGATTCAATCTGTGATTCATATTTTGATACAAGCTCTTTTAATTTTTCATTATGTTCAATAATCTCATCAATTTGTTTTGAATCACCATCCACTATGTCAGTTTTAGTTGTTACACTTAATGATGTTAATTCATCCCATTGCTTTCCAATAACATCAAGGTAGTCCTGAATTGAATCCTCAACATTATTTAAAAATAAATCAATTTTATCCGAGGGAAAGTCATCTACTTGAATTCTATGTATAACAGTATTTAGAAATTCTTTAACAATTGAAACTTGCTGATCACTTATTTTGTTTTCTCCTTGCCTAGCTTGATCCAAAAATGAAAAAAATGCGGATGGATTGGTAAGGTATGATGTGAAATTAAGTTTTGATGTGATCCTCGCAGAATAATTGAAAACCCAAGGTGGCAATTCTTCATCAGATAAATCTCTCAGTAATAAAAGGTAGTTATTGGCTTCTTTATAATTTTGATATTTACAGGTTAATCGAGCCAATATTTTTGCTGCTTCGATAAAATTGTCTGTGCTGGATTTATAATTCAATCCCCGATTTAGAGCTCTTTCAAATATCTTCATTATTAATTCATCATAAAGCCCTTCGTCCCTATAAAAATGGTTCAAATATATCCCTGAATTAAATAAGATGATCCAATTTGAATCTTCACTATCAGCTGTTTCGTTTATTTTCTCTAATATACTATCATCCGATTTATCGTTATCGATTGCTCCGATAATTTCTTTAATTAAACTTCTATCATCAGCTGGAATATCGTCGAATAAACCAGAAGATAATTCTTCAATAGTTGGGATTTGTAATGCCATTTAATTATGCTTCTAAACGAAGCAGTCAGTTAAGTCAATCAGTTCTTGCTTAATCGATAATAATAGCCGTTTAAAACCATCCTGACTATTAATATATTTTGAAACAAAATCATCCCACCCAATCCAATTACCTTCGATAGAAGGTTTGTTTTTGCCAAAATTCATCTTTACTTGATTATTTTTAGAAGTTATTTCCACCTGCTTGCTCTTGATAATCCAATCAATATATTCATCCGCTAATTTGGAGTTTTCAACAAGGATTTCCTGAAATTTCGATACAAATGAATGGTTGTAAATCAGCTGTATTATTTTATTACGTAGAATTTCGTTCGCATCGGTATAGACCACTCCAAATTGTAAGCCAATACCATTAGTAATAGTCAAAGACAATTCGTCCGGATCACTCTTATTTACACTATTTTCAATTAAAGTGATATTTGATTTTGTATATTTTTTTGGTATTGGATAAACATTGTTCGGTGTGTGTTTATCGTTAATTATAAAATGGGTTAGCCTGTCAGAAAGTAGCAGAGCAGATTTGTCTTTTTTAAATTGATATCCGATAGCCGACATTCCATGTAAGATACCAAAATATGTCCAAATCATTCTTCGTTCATGTTCTGTTAAATTATAACGATGTAGTTTTTTTAATAACCCGGGAAATTTGTCAACTGATGAAGTTGGTAGAAATATTAACAGGGTTTTAAGAGTATAGAAGTCACTAGGCCAATTTTCTAATAATAAGGACAGCCTTCCTCCAAATCCGGTGAGATTTTGAGTGATTTTATTAATTGCTTTTTCATATCTTAAAACAATTTCATCTAAATCAGACTCTTCTTTATCAGTAATCAACCAATGGAGGTTATCTTTTATGTCAATTAGAAGATCGGTTAAATATGATTGTGGAGAAAATGATTTTGAATCATATGATAAAAGTCTTTTCAAAGCGAGTAAGAAAGCTCCATTATCACACTTTTGGTTAAGAGAATCAAAATCGATCTCTTTAACTTTTAATAATAAAGATTCATCAGAGATTTTATCATTTAATAGTTCCTTTATAAGAAACATTATGTTAAATGGTGTTGGGTCTATGTCAGTTTTAGGATCATAAGAAAATTTATCTTTTGTATCTACTTTTTTTCTATACCATGAATCTATTTTATTCAACATATTTTCATAATCAACTTGAGCTTCATCATTAGATAAATCATATATGGATGCGATATTTGACAGCAACCCAAGATTAAATTTTAAAAGAAAACTATCGGATATTTGATTTTCGAATCCTTCAATTGAGGTATGAATCACTCCACGAATCTTGTCCATAACAGATACCTGATATGATATTTTAGGAACCTTTATTTTATCAATGACAGGAGAAATTTCTGCTTTGTTAATTGATAATTCACCATCGAATAATTCAGGAGTTGTAAAAAACATAGATTTGTCAAATTCAATATTTCCAAATACGGTAGATCCAAATAACTCCCGATTTTGATCTTCACGAAAATGTATGTTTTTCACTAATGACATTGGCAAATAACCGTACACAACTGCACAGCAGTGTTTATCATCAGTAAATGAGCCTAGTTTTCCTTTTCTCCGTTTATATTCATTATCAATAAGGTAAGTCGAGACATTAGCCTTCTTCAATTCTAATACGACAGGGTAAATATTATCTCGAGGATTACCTGTTTTAGAATATTCATTTATTGTTTCTTTTGATAATGCTTTATTACATAATATGATCCCCCAATTAGTACTATCTCCAAACGAAATATCATCCATATCAGATAAAATGTGATTCCTTGAGATAAGGGCATCATGAGTTAGATATGTTCTAAGGTTATTATTATTAGTATAAAACAAAAAAGAATCATCGAAGTTTGACTTTGATGGTATTTCTTTTTTTTCCTTCACCTTAGTTTTTTCCTGGGTGTCTAATTCTAATTGTTCAGTCTTATTCATTAAAATATCTCCCCACCAGAATCAGACTGAACTACATCAATAAATGAAAATAATTCTTTATTGTTCTCAATTTGTTTAAGTGCAAATGAAGCATTATTATCTGTTTCATGCATTAAGATTAAATCTCCTTTTGCTCTTGAACAACAAACGTACATTTTATTTACTTTCTTTTCTCCCTTATCTTGATAATAATCACTATCCAATTCCGGGATAAAAACCGTATCGAACTCAAGCCCTTTTACACTTTCATTTGTCATGACTTTTAAGCCATCTTCATCAAAACTGAAATGTTCAGAATTATTATATTTATATAATTGTACTGTTGCGTCTGAAACAGCTTCGTTAAGAGCATTATAATATCGTGTAACTCTGCGCCCTGTAGGTGGAAGAATGACACCAATATTCTTCTCCAAAGAACCCTCTGCATAGTCTGCAATCAATGAAATTGTCTTATCAAAATTTCCCGACTTCAGAACTTTGGGCTTTTCACCATGTTTGTTTGCTCTAGCCGGGATATCTCCAATATCACCAGTATAAAATAGCTGAGATACATTTGCAATTTCATCTGTATTTCGAAAGTTCTTAGACAAATAATATACTTTCCCTGGAACATCGAATGCATTTGTTATCTCAGCTAATGGCGTTGACTTTTTATCAATCCCTTGGTTCTCATCCGCAAAAATAGTTGCTTGATTACTGATTCTTTTTAATAATTCCATTAGACCTTTTGGTAGATCTTGAGCCTCATCTATTATCAAATGATTTATAACAGAAGAATTATCTTTCAATTTTTCATTTACTATTTCCCAATCGGGATTAAATGATTCCCCAGGTACCCTCTCACCAGTGCTTTGGTAATAGAACTTATAAAACCATTTGTGCCAATTGTTTGCACTTGAATCCGACAATTCTAATTCTTTTATGGCACGTAATAAATATAGTTTTAAGGTTTTGTTGTAAACAAGAAATAATACACTAGAATCAATATCTGCACTTGTTCCTTGAAGTTGAGATGCTCTATAAAGTGCACAAATTGTTTTCCCTGTCCCCGGACCACCAGTTACAATATATGTCTGGTTAAGTGGTAGATTTATGATTGGGATTTGTTCACTTCTACTTAATTCTTCCCAATTGGGTAGTCTTAATGGCATAACTTTTCCTCCAGTTTCAAATTATCATTCAAAAACAATTATCTTAATTTACGATTTTTAGACGACTTTTTTCTCATCTTGAAGAACAGTTTTTAATTACTCATATTCTTCAATTCCTAATAAATCATCAAAATCCGCATCAACGTCGACTTTTTCAAATTACCATTACCCATTTTTTTCTCCTTCTTCTATTTGTTTCACCTCATTTGCCGGTTCTAATTCTAAACTGTCAATATCGCTTAAAGCCGAGCCTATCAATCCTTTAAAATCACCATACATCCCAGATGTGTTTCCCACAACGCGTTCGATTTGCTTCTCCCGTTCTTTCCAAATTTTAGTCATTGCCCGTTTTTCTCTGGTAAGTTGATCATTCATATTCGTAAAAGTATCAATAATAGCTTCCATTTTTTGTTTAAACTCTGGTCCTACAATATATTGGTATAGAACCTGCATTTT
>JADHVN010000079.1 GCA_016783995.1 Actinomycetota bacterium | reverse complement strand
CCTAATTCTGCGGGAGTAATTATGGATGGGGTTAGGGCGGCAAAGGTAGCTCTTGATAAAAAATTATCTGGACCTATTATTGAAGCGAGTGCCTATCTTTTCAAGTCTCCAGTTAAGCAATTTGATGATGATCAAGCTAGAAAAATGCTACTGGAATTTGCTAAAGTTTAACCTAGAATATTTATTTTAATATAAGATATCTGGACTAAAGAAGATCGCTCATTTTAAAAAGTGCGAAATACAATTATGAAAGCTATAATAATTGCTGCTGGAAAAGGTAGCAGGTTTGGAAGTTTAACTAAAAATAAACCTAAACCTCTAATTAAACTTTTGGGCCTTTCTTTAATTGAAAGAGTTATAATTACCGCAAAACAAGCTGGTATTTACGAATTTATAATAATTATCGGTTATCTGGGAGAAAAAATAAAAGAAAAACTGGGTGATGGAAATAGATACGATGTAAAGATAATTTATATTGAAAATACCGAATGGCAAAAAGGAAACGGGATTTCTGTCTTAAAGGCAAAAGAATCATTAAATGAAAATTTTGTATTGTTAATGTCAGACCACATTATTGATATCAGGATCCTGAAAGAACTTATCAGCCAGGATTTAAAAAAATCTGTTGCATTAGCTGTAGATAGAAAAGAACCGACGCCAGGCGATACAAAAGTTTTAGAAAAAGAAGGAATAATTGTTGATATAGGCAAAAAAATAGAGGAATCAAATTGCATAGATACTGGTATATTTCTCTGCTCTCCAAAAATATTTTTTTACATTGAGAAAGTAATAAAAGAAGAAAAAACTGAGCTTGCACATGGTATTGCTGAAGCTGCTAAGAACAGAGATGCTCAAGTTTTTGACATCACACAAATTAACAGCTATATCCCGAACATGCGGAAGGAGACCAAAGCTTTCTGGATAGATATTGACACAGAAAGAGATTTAATCAAAACGAGGGAGCTTTTAATTGAGAATGCCTGTAA
Source organism: Actinomycetota bacterium (assembly GCA_016783995.1). Next base: position 5,644 of record JADHVN010000079.1, on the reverse strand, counting down.
AGGAAGAAATGACTTGCTTGCAACTTATTTGAATAAGCCAATAGAAAATTTTATTGTAAGCAGATTGGCAAACACGCAGGTTACACCAAACCAGGTTACTATACTAACAAACATAATTGCTTTTACATCCACATTTTTATTCTTCAAAGGGTATCTATTGTTTGCCTCTATCCTCACCTTTATTGTTTCGTTTATGGACGGTGTGGACGGAAAACTTTCAAGAGTGAAATTATCTTTTTCAAATATTGGAAAAATGGAGCATGCATTTGATTTTCTTTTTGAGCATTCATGGTATATCGCCTTAGCTATATACTTATCAAAAGCCTACGGAACATCTGCAATTTTGCTGTGTACATTCATACTCCTGTTTGATGGTTTCTCTCAATATTGCGCACAGGCTTTTGGGAAGGGAATAAAGGAACTCCCATTAGCAGATTATGGACGAATTGAACGGCTATTCAGAAAATTTGACGGTAGAAAGAACAGTTATATAATCTTTATCTTAATAGGTGTTTTGCTAAATGCACCTTTCTGGTCATTAGTTGCAATATCTGTATGGTCATTAGTCAGTGCTATATTTTATTCTTCGAGAACTGTAAAACATCTCCATTATATAGATCGTAAAAAAAGATGAATAAAAATTTTGCGAACCCTAACGCAAAAGAAGCCTATACAGTATTTTTACTTTACCACCTGATTGTCAGTCCTAGTTAGAAGCAGTTAGGATTGGGTGAATTAGGGTCTTAAAGAGTGTTATAAGCAGAGGATAACAAAATGTCCGTTTTGAGCCAGCTCCAAAACAGATTAAATTCGCTGAAATATACCTTGTATGGTGGGAAAAGATGTCTATGGTGGAGATTGCTAAGGAAATTGGTTGTTCACGTAATACTATTTGGAAATGGTTCCAGCATTTCTGTTTTTCCAGCACCCGTATCATCAATAATCAAAATAGTTGCTTCTTTATTTATTTTTAGATGAAAGTATATTTCTACTAGAAAATTGATATTTTTTTAAAATATAAAACTTTTATTTCACTTAACGTCTAATGTGATAATATAATTAAATCTTAGAAAAAAATATAAGAATAATTCCGATAAATTAAAACTATCTATATATAAAATAAGGAACTGCAAAAAATGATGAAAGAGGAACCTTCAAACTGTAAACCTCCCCAAAAAAATAGGAATTCTATTTCTTGCAAAAAGACACTTGGCCCTGTATCCAATTTGGAAGAATATTTAGAGCCAGACTGGTGGCAAAATATTTTTAATTCAATCTATTTAAAAACGGATGGTGATATAGTAGAGGACAAACAGATTACAAAAAAAGAAGTAGATTTGTTTACAGAAATTATAAGCTTATCTCCAGAAGATAAAATATTGGATTTATGTTGTGGGCAAGGCCGACATTGCATAGAGTTAGCAAATAGAGGATTTAAGCATGTTGAAGGACTGGATCGCTCTCACTATTTGATACAAAAAGCAAAAAAAGAAGGTTTAAAAATTAAACTTAGAGAAGGTGATGCAAGAAAATTGCCATATTCGCCTGATACTTTTGATGTAATAATGATTCTGGGAAACAGTTTTGGATATTTTGAAACTGTCAAAGAAGATATGATAATTCTTAAAGAAGTTTTCAGAGTACTAAAACCCTGGGGGCGATTTTTGATTGATGCAGCAGATGGCAACTATTTAAAAGAAAATTTTAAACCCAGATCATGGGAATGGATAGATAAAAAATATTTTGTTTGTCGTGAACGTTCATTGTCTTTAGATAAAACTCGTTTAATCTCTAGAGAAATAGTTAGCAATGTTAATAAAGGTGTAATTGCAGATCAGTTTTATGCAGAAAGGCTTTACACCCAGGAAGAATTAATTGAACTCCTAAAGCAAACTGAATTCAGCAATATTTCATCGCATGGCACAATAACAACGGATTCGAAAAGAAATCAGGATTTAGGAATGACTGAAAGACGAATTATTATATCAGCTATTGTAAAGAAAGATTGGTCACCTATTAAAATAAAGAAAACTCATTTAAAAAATGTTGTTGTTTTACTAGGGGATCCAAATAAAATTGATATTCTAAAACCGCTTTATATGTTTGATGATGATGATTTATATACAATTGACCGGCTAATTAGCTCTTTACGGGAAATTGAAAAAAATTATAATTACAAATTTCATTATTTTACTAATCACGATACCATGGTTAAAGATCTAATTAAAACACAAGAAAAAGGAAAAATAGATTTTGTATTTAATCTTTGTGACGAGGGTTACTTTAATGATGCAAGAAAAGAGCTTCATTTACCAGCCTTACTGGATATTTTAGGAATTCCTTATACTGGATCTGAACCACAGTGCCTTGCCTATTGCTATGATAAATCACTAATAAGAGGGATTGCAAAAGAAATGGGGGTCCCTATTCCGCAGGCTTTTTTCATAAAGCCTGAAGATGCCATATTTGAAATTCCATTTGATTTCCCAGTAATCGTTAAACCAAATTTTGGTGATTCAAGTTTTGGTATAACTCATAGAAGTGTTGTTTGTAGCATTGAAAAGATTTTAAACGTAATTTCTGAAATCAGGGATAAATTTGGTTATGATAAGCCCATTCTTATTGAAGAATTTCTTTCAGGAAAAGATTTAAGTGTTGGAATAATTGGAAATTTTCCTGATTCTTACACTGTTCTGCCAATAATCGAAGAGGATTATTCAGAACTGCCACCTACACTTCCTAAGATTTGTGGATATGAAGCGAAGTGGCTATCAGATTCACCTTACTGGAGTATCAAATCTATTGCTGCTAAATTACCTGAGGATATAGAGAAATTTATTATTGATTTCTCATTGAAGTTATTTGAAAGGCTTGAGTGTAGAGATTATACACGATTTGACTGGCGATTAAAATCAGAAGAAGAACCAAAATTATTAGAAGTTAATCCTAATCCAGGATGGTGCTGGGATGGACATCTAGCTAAAATGGCTGAAATTAAAGGAATATCATATATTAAAATGCTCTTAATGATTTTAAAATCTGCTGAAAAAAGATTTAAATCTGCTGAGAAGTACTCAAGATGAATATGGCAAAAAAGCATATGAGCTTAAGCAAAAACAGTATGATCTGGATCTCAAATTAGGGCAACATGCAGAAGAAGATAAAGAGTTTATAATTACCACAAATTACCTACTAAACCTTGCTTCAAGAACCTATGAACTATTTGAAAGTTCGAAAGTTGAACAAAAACGATAACTGATTATTTTTTTACTTTCGAACTTAAAATTGAGAGGAAAAACCCTACTATGTAAGGGTCTTTAAACACATTACACAATTTGATTAATTTAATTATAAGGTAACTTAAGGGGATATCTATTCTTAATTGTTTCTTTGACTTTTTTTACGTTTCTAGTTTACTGCTATCTAATTATAAAAGGAATAGCAATAGCAATTGCTCCAATAAAAACTACTACCAAAATGAACAGATTATATCTGATATTGTAGTTTATCAGCAAAGAGGCATCGTAGTATTTATCTACTTTCTGGTCTTTATACATTTTTAGAAGTCCACCTATTAATTTACCCCTAGTCTGCTTTCCTTTAAGAAGTCCGATTATTACAATAATATTTACTACTATTACTAAAGCTACAATTATAAACATTACAATAAGTAGGCTGGTATCTTCTTGGGATCTTTCTGCTGTTGCTGCATTTATTCCTAAAGCTAACAGGTTTAGGAAAATAGCAGTAATGATAAAGATGATATCAGTGCGTGTATTTTGTTGAAGTTCAGATATAATATGCTTATGTACTTGTTCAAGCATAGGATCACCTCCTAAATTATGTTTGAATACTTAAAAGACACTCTTAAGTTTTTGTCGGTTTTTTCGGAGATACAGGAGTAACTCCTGAAGCGTCAGTCACAATGGTTTGAACTTTATTTGTATCCACTAGAAACTTAGCATTTTGCTTCAATGATTCCTCTGTAGCTTCTAACTTTCTTAGAATCTGAGCATTACCAACAAAATATTTTTGTGCAGATTCGTTTACTACTTTAATTTTATCTGCATCTGCGTTTGCAACTGCTCTTATAGCTTCAGCTCTTCCTTCTGCTGATAAAATAAGCCCCCGCTTTAAACCTTCAGCTCTTTTAATTTCTGCTCTCTTTTCACCATCTGCTTTGGTCTCAGTGGCAGTTGCTATATCCATGGCTGCGATTTTTTCTTGTTCTGCCTTTACTACCTTGTTCATTGCATCTTGAACATCTGTAGGGGGTTCTATTTTTTGAATCTCAACTCTTAATACTTCTACTCCATAACTGTTTGTTTCCTTATCTAAAACTGCTTCTACTTTTTCATTTATATCGCTTCTTTTTTCATTTGCATCAGTTAAAGTCATATTGCCGACAACTGCTCTCAGAGTAGTTCTTGCCAGGCTGGTAAGCTGTATTCTATGATCGTCAACATTATAAATGCTGGCCTTAACATCTTTTATTTGATAGTAAACTACAGCATCTACCTGAGCATTTAATTTGTCTTTAGTTATCACCATCTGAGGAGGAACATCTACCATTTGCTCAGTAATATTTACACGATACATCTTATCAAATGACGGAATAATCCAGGTTAGTCCAGCATCTTTTGTTCTGATGTATTTACCAAATCTCTCGATTACACCTCGCTCAACAGGTCTAACTGTCCTAAAACCTGAGAATAATATTATTGCTGCACCTACTATTGCTAAAATTATTCCTAGCCAATTAAGTCCTATTATAAATAAAACAATTGCAGCAATTATTGGCAGTATTCCAAGAATTATCATTTTTCCTCCTTGTTATATTGTTGTTTAGCTATGTAAAATACTATACTATAAAAAATTTAATAAAATATTACAAATTGTCATTAGATTTTATACTATGCTTAATCATCCCACAAGTATTTCTTCAAATAAATACCGTCAATACTCATTAATTGCAGCTAAAGTATTCACGTTATAAAATCTAATCACTACACATTACTATTAAACTGATATTATCACTACTATAAAATCTTCCATCCATATCACCATCGTCATCGGAACCTGAATTTTCATATGCTAGGGCAAACTCTAATTTTTTTCCTTCATTTGCTCTTTCCTGTATAATACTTGCCAAGTATTCACTGCTATATTCTAATGGAATCTCATTATTTTCAAAGGTAATCGGACTTTTGTATGGATGTATTTCATAGTCGTCTCTACCTAAGGGCAAATAATCATTAAAATATAAAAATATCTTCTCTTTAAAAGCAGGATCTCCTCTAGTCTCATCACCAGGTCTATCTAATATTAGAGTAGCTGAAGTTATCTCTTTTCCAGCAAAGCTGCTTAAATCAAAAGCGAAAAATCCTCTAGCATCCGTATCATTAGTTAAATCACCTATGCACAGTTCAGACCAGGTAAATCCCAAATCTTTTATAACATAACCGATATCAGAAGGGTTTAGCAATTGCCTGCCGGGTGTATAAGTTAGTTCTTCATCAGGGGATTTAAAAATTACACTTTCATCATCTGGAGGTTCACCTTCAGAAGGGGGTTCTTCATCACATCCCCAACTAAGCTCAATGGAATTATCATCAGAGCCTTCAGTATTGGTTGCAGTAGCAGT
>JADHVN010000003.1 GCA_016783995.1 Actinomycetota bacterium | reverse complement strand
GGCCCCTGCAGCCATCACATCCTTCACCGCTGTTTGGGCATCTCGAATCACACCCAGCTCTTATAATTGGGCCCATGCAGGTCATGCCTAGTTCGTAAACACAGGTATTACCATTTCTCTTACATTCTATACATACAGGATAATTTAGAATTTCTGGCTTTTTACCAACAATTAAAGCTTTTATAATATCTACTATTTCAAATTTATTATGTAGATGGTGGCATTAAAACAGGAGAACTCATAAATAATGTACTGCTTAAATATCTTGGTAATGATATATTAAATAAACTGAAAGACAGCGCAACTTTAAATCACAATAATAAAAAATTAGCTTTTACAACTGATAGTTTTGTTGTTGACCCTATTTTTTTTCCAGGGGGAGATATTGGAAAATTAAGTATATGTGGGACTATAACTGACCTTTCGACAACTGGGTGTATGCCAATAGCCTTAAGTCTGGCAATCATATTAGAAGAAGGTTTTTTAGTTTCAGATTTAGAAAAGATCCTTCTTTCGATTAAATACACACTCAAGGAAACTAATTTAAAAATAATAACTGGAGATACCAAGGTTGTGGAAAAAGGAAGTATTGACAAAATTCACATAAATACTTCTGGAGTGGGCTTAATTGATAAAAACCTTAATATATCGTCTTATAATATAAAAGTTGGAGATAAAATATTAATAAATGGAAGTATCGGAGAGCATGGTATTTCAATTTTAAGCCAAAGAAAAGAATTTAACTTTAATGCTAATCTTATAAGCGATTGTGCTTCACTAAACTCCCTTGTTAGTGATATGTTAATTATATCAAAAAAAATTCATGCATTAAGAGATGCAACACGTGGAGGCCTTGCAACAATGCTTATTGAGATGGCAAGAAGTTCAAAAACAAATATAAGTATATACCAAGACAAAATTCCTATAAAAAAACACTTGGGATATGTGAATTTCTAGGGTTAGACCCTTTGTATATGGCAAATGAAGGAAAAATAGCAGCATTTGTAGATAGAAATGATGCAGAAAAGATACTAAAAGCTATGAAAAAAAATAAATACGGAAAAAATTCAGAAATTATAGGTGAAGTAACTGATAATAGTGAAGGTCTGGTTATTTTAAATACAGAATTGGGTACCAGAAGAGTCCTCGATTTGCATTATAGTGAGTAGCTTCCTAGAATATGCTAGACTTACATAAAGTACTTAATACATTTCATTTAATAACACACCTCTTTTAATATCAGTATAAGAATTTGGCACATTTTATATTATGTTTCTACTGAAATTATTTTAATTTCGTCATTATCTACAATCTTTATCCTTTTACTTGAGCATTTCGGGCATTCTGTAATAAAATAATCTTTCACATCAGATACCTTTTTACAATCTTCACACTTAACTTGAGTTTTTATCTTTTTGAATTTTAATTGGGCATTTCTTAAAACACTATTATCCTTAGTTAAAAAATTATAATAGAACTCAATTGAACATGGCTCGATATGTGCAATTGAACTAATTTCAAAATTGACCCTTTTTATTTTTTTTACCTTGTTTTCTTTTACTGTTTTATTTAGTATATCTAATATCGAGCATGTAATGGAATACTCATGCATAATGGTTTAAAAATAAAATTTATAGCCATTAAAACTTAATCTTTTTTAATCTCTCTAATTATCATATCACATACTTTTGGAATTGAATCAAGCACCCTTTTTGAAAGGCCTGTAGATACACTTTTAGGAATATTTTCTACCTGACATGAAAAGATTTTTATATAAATACTGCAGTGGTCCTTTAATTCCCTCAGCAAGTTAGAAGTAGGCAGTTGATGCATTGAAAAATCATCTATCTTGTTTTCTGGAATGTCTTCAATCTCAATTTCAAAAATTTCACCTGGTTCTTTTCTGACATCCAATCCGTCAATAATAATTATCTTATCCGGCTTTTCAGGGGAAAGAACTATATCAAACAGGATATTTCTAACGCTGCATCCAGCATTTATCACTTCAACATCTTCTGGAATTGAGTAGTTCTTTTTTAAATATTCTACTACCTGAGGACCAAATCCATCATCGCCAAATAGAATATTTCCACATCCTAATACAAGGATTGGTTTTCTGTAACGATCAGGAATATTATTTTGCATTCTTAGTTTTTATAAGTTTTAACCACTTTGCCGGAAGCATCTACAATATCTACTCTAACTGCTATACTGCCATCTAGATTATGAGTTGAGCAAGATAAACAGGGATCATATGCACGAATAGCCATCTCCACTCTGTTTAAAATACCCTGGTCATATTTTCCATCTTTGATTAAATCCATTGCTGCTCTTTTTACTGACATATTAATTGGAGCATTGTTATGAGTGGTACCCACAATTAAATTTACATTGGTAACAATTCCATTTTCATCTGTCTCATAGTCATGAATCAACGTACCCCTTGGTGCTTCAACACAACCAATTCCTCGCGCAGCACGCGGCTTAACAGGAACTCTAATATCCTTTGAAGTTATTTCAGGGTCTTCTAATAACTGGACTGCATATTCTGCATTATATAGTAATTCAATCAATCTTGCCCAATTATAAAGAAGAGTCAGTTGTGTTGGTTTGCCAAATTCATTACGGAATTCTTCAAATTCCTTTTGTGCAAGTGGCATCCTGATCCTGTCACAAACATTCACTCTTGCCAGTGTGTTAGTTCTATAAACACCTACAGGATTACCTAAGTCCATAGAAAGTTTACCTGCTTTTTTCATATATGGAAATTTTAAGTATGTCCATGGCTCAATATGCTCCCCAATATAATCAGTATACTGTTCATAATTAAAGTCCTCGTAACTACCATCAGCCTGCATCATTCTTAAAACTCCATCATAAAGTTCAAGTGTCCCATCTTTTGTTACTGTACCTAAGAATCCTGTTTCTATAACTCCCAGTGTCTTAACTACTTCAATATATTGTGGGAAGATATTATTCTTGGCATAATCAATTGAAAACTTTGAAAATTCTAAAACTTCATTTGCCATTTTAAGCAATTCATCTCTTTCTTCAGAATTAAGAACCTTACTGAAACCTCCAGGAACTGCAGCAACAGGATGTATGGATTTTCCGGAAATAATTTCAAGCATCCTTGCACCCAAGTGCCTGTTTCTTATAACCTTTTTTGCTATATCAGGAAACTTCTGAGCAATACCAATTACATTTCTTATACTATAATCTGCATCAGGCCCCATAACAAAATCAGCTCCTGCTAGGAAATAAAAATGTAAAATATGTTCTTCAGTGAAAGCAATAGAATTACAAAGTTCCCGTAGCTTTCTTGCAGCAGATGGTATCTTTACTCCAAAAACAGCATCGCATGCTTTTGCACTCGCTAAATGATGTGACCAGGGGCATACCCCACAAATACTGGTAACAATTCTTGGAAGTTCTTCAACAGGCCTGCCCACACAGAACTTTTCAAAACCCCTGAGTTCTACAACACTAAATTTGGAATCACTGACATTTCCGCTATCATCTAACTGTATAGTAACTTTTGCATGACCTTCGATTCTTGTTACCGGTTGAATAACAATTTTTTTACCCATTTTTCCTCCTCTTTAATTTGGTTATCGGTATTAGTTGATATCATCAATCAATCTAAGACCGAAATTAATTAATAGTTTCCTATGATCTTTTTGGTAATGGTCTTAACCTGCCCTGTGCTCCAATATACCTCTGAAATGTTGAACGTCTATCAAGAATCAACTTGGGATCTAGACCAATACTGGAAAGTGCGCCCATCATTTCTACCATTGGGTTTGCACCAGTTCTTATTGGTCCAAAACAGCCTCTACAGGGCATGACTGCCTTAATGCACCTTGGTGTTTTTTCACTCCCACCACAACCAGACTTAGTTACAGGGCCAAGGCATAAATAGCCAAGCTCCATAAAACATCTTGAATCCTCCAATTTTTGGCCTGGTGGTATTATTGACTCAAGCGGCCTTTTTATGGATGTAATTGCTTTTTTCTCTCGTTTTACTGGACAATCATCGCAGACGCTTCGTTCTGGTATTTCAAATGGCTTACCTTCAAGAAGTGAAGTTAGAGCATTTGCAATAAGTTCTGGCGATGTTGGACAACCAGGAATGTAAACATCAACTTTAACTACCTCATCAATTGCATAAACCCTATCCGTTAGTGGTGGAATATCATCTGCAGGTGTCTCGGCTGGATCAGTAGTTTTTGACTGTCTAAAAACCTTATCGTAAAGATCTATTAAAGGATATTGATTTGCTAAAGCAGGAATTCCACCAAAACATGCACAGGAGCCAAGTGATATAAGTGTTTTGCATTTTTTCCTCATTTCTTCTGCAACATGTTTTTCCTTATCATTTCTTATCCCTCCTGAGATAATCCCAACATCTGCTTCTGGAATTTCTAATACTGTTTTTTCACCTATCTGGCCAAAATACTTGTGATCCATAAGGACAGGCATGTGTACAAACTCCAATTTAGGCAATAAATCAAGTAACGGTTCTCCAATATCTAGTATAGTTACTTCACAGCCACCACAAATGTTTAACCATTCTTCTGCAACCTTTACTGGCATAATTTCTCTCCTTTCTATAAAATATTTTAAATAGTAGGCTCACCTTCAACTACAACTTCTTCTACAACTCTACGGTTAAAAACATAATATTTTTGCTTTTCTTCAAACACCTCCGTTTCAAATCCGTCATTTTTATATTTTTGAGCAACATCCAAAGCACTCTTTTTATCAGGATAATCTTTTCCATCCCACATATATTTTTTTCCGTTAATTATTCTTGCTAATTGCATTCTTTAACCTTTCACGTTTTATATGGACTTGGGCCCAGCTCTTTGAGTGCTCTTGTCATATCCTCTACAATCTTGGCGAATTTAGGCCCTTCTGAAGCTGAAACCCATTCTAATCTGAAGCGTTCTTCTTCCAAACCGAAATCTTCAAGCATTAGTTTAATCGCTTCTGCCCTTGCTTCTGCCCTTTTGTTTCCATCCTGGTAATGACAGTCACCAATATGACACCCACAAATTAGAATTCCATCAGCGCGGCCCTTGGTTAATGCGTCCATTACATAGTTGGGATGCACCATACCGGAGCACATACAACGGATTATGTAAATATTTGGTGGATATTGTATTCGTGCAGTACCTGCAGAATCTGCAGCTGCATAAGAACACCAGTTACAACAAAATGCTATAATTACCGGTTCATAATCGTTTGACATTTTATGAAACCTCCATAACAGATTTAATCATTTCTTCAAAATATTCAGGCTTAAAATGTTTGACATAAATACCCTTTTTGGGGCATGTTGCCACACAGACGCCACATCCGCGACAGATTGCTTCATTGACTTCAACTGTCTTTTTTATACTGCCATCCTCCTGCATATATTCAATAAGTGTTATTGCTTTGGCAGGACACGGATCTATGCAGTATGCACAACCATCACAATACTCGTCTACCACAAATGAAATCGCAGGAGATTTAACCAGTTCTTTTTTTGAAATAACTCCTGCAACTCGCGATGCAGCACCTTCGCCATCTATAATAGAATCAGGAATACCCATTTTCTTTCGTGCAGGCCCACATCTAAATACCCCATCAGTATTAAAGTCAAGAGGGTTTAAAATACCAAGCATTCCAACAAAGAAATTCTTTTCATCTCTTTGAAGAAGTAAGTCATTCTCAAAATCGTCGTTTTCTGATTCTGCTCTCATATCAATACAGGTTGCAACAACAATACAACCAATATTTACATTTTTCTTCCCACTTGACTTCACTATTTCAGCTCTGAAATTCCCTACAAAACCTTCAATTCTTCCTACTTTAGCCCTTGTATAAATCTTTACTTTCTCATTTTTATTTAACTCATCTATTAAATTTTTCACAAACTTGCTATCGTTTTCTTTTATTTTGCCAAGGTCTACTTCTTCCTCAACCAGATAAACATTAAGACCTGCCTGTCCAAGTTTTAAAGCACAGGCAATGCCACTTGGTGTCCCGCCGATTACAAGGCAGGTAGGTGTTACCGGCACGTGAATATCATTTAAAGACTCAAGTAATGCAGCGCGGTTTATTCCCATTCTCATAAGTGTCTTTGCTTTTTCCGTGGATTTTTCCTTATTTTTTGAATGCACCCAGGTGCAATGGTTACGCAAGTTTACAATTTCCATTAAATAACGGTTTAAACCACCCATTTCTGTATGAAGAAAAAAAAGGTCTTCATGGGTTTTTGGCGAACATGCGCCTATTACAATTCTGTTGAATTTTTTTATTTTTAATAGTTCCCTGACTTTCACACCGTCACATCCAAAAGGAGTTAATTCTACGTGTTTCACATAAGGAAGTGATGCTGTATAGTTCACAAGTTCATCAATATTGAGAAGCCCTGATATATTTATGCCACAGCGGCATATAACTACGAGAATTGCCGGTTCATCATCAACTTTTACAGGCAAAATATCTTTTTCAGGCAGAGCTGTCATTTCCTTGCCGCGGGAAGGGGCTAACAATGCAGCCGCATGCGATGCTGCAGAACATGCCTGAATGATTGCATCATCTATTCCCTTTGGCTCTTGTGCGCTTCCGCATACGAAAATTCCTTCTTTTAATGTGTAAATTGGATGAGAATTCTCTGATTTTTTACTAAAAAATCCCCATTGATCCAGTTCTAAACCTGCTTTTTCTGCAAGAGAACGCGTATTTTCAGTAGGAGCATAAGGCGGAACAATAACAAACATCTCTGTATTAAAAGTTTCCTTATCATAAAAAATATCAATATTCCCGTCTTTTCCTTCAGCAATTTTTACAGAATCTATTTTAATAAATTTAATTTTAGATTCTTTTGCCTTCAGGTAAAAATCATTATAATCGTCTCTTACCAGATTCATATCTTCATAAAAAATAGAAACAGAAGCATCAGGGTTTCTTTCAATAGTGCCCATGGTCTCTGCCACGGCAGTCATAAAACCAACAGGCGAAGGATTATTAAGCACATACCACGCAACAGATTTTGGTTCTTTTTTATCGTCACGTTTTATAACACCGCCAGTCGGGCCAAGGCCTGAAAGCAGACGTTCATACTCAAGCGCGGTAAGTACATTTGAAAACTTTCTGTATCCAAACCTTTCTAATGATTTTGTTTTCATTTCATCCATACCTGTGGCTAAAATAACAGCTCCTACGTTAAATTCTACTTCTACAGGTTTCTGGTTAAATACAATTGCCTCCGGCTTACATGCTTCAACACATGGCGGGGTTTCTTTATCACCACACTTACCTTCAAGAATATAAGTGCATTTTTCAGGGTTAATCAATGCTTTTCTCGGTGGGAAAGGTGAATAAAAAGAAATTGCCTTAGAAGCTCCCCTGCCAAAGTTAAATTCCATAGGAATTCCTCCAACAGGACAAACAGGAAAACAATCAGTGCAGGCAGTACACTTAATCGGATCAACATATCTTGGGTTTTTGACTACTTTAGCTCTGAAATCCCCTGCCTTTCCGTCAATACTTTTAACTTCTGCAAAGGTAACGATTGTTATATTTGGATTACTGGTAAGTTCAAGCATGCGTGGCAGTATTGTACATGTGGAACATTCATTTGAAGGAAACATTTTATCAATTTGCGCCATTTTACCACCAATCGTAGGCTTTTCTTCAACAAGAATAACTTTAAATCCTTGGTTTAATAATTCGGCACTCGCGAGCATTCCGGCAGGACCTGCTCCAACAATAAGTACAGACCCTATCATAGTATTTGACCTCCCTCTCATACTTTTACTTTTATTATCTACCAATGTTTAAAGAAAGATTGCCGAGCCTGTTTTACAAGCTCGCAGTGACAGCTTCACTGTCACCTGGAAATTATTTTTATCCTGGCGGTGCGTCTCCTTCAAGAACTATTTCAGAAACTACGCGCCTGCTATAAATAAAATATTTTTTCTCTTCCTCGACAAGTTGGGTTTCAAACCCTTCTCCTTCATATTTTTTTATTTTTTCATTAGCTTCAGTTTCGGTAGAATAATTCCCCTTATCCCACATATATTTTTTTCCGTTAATTATTCTTGCTAATTGCACTTTTTACCTTTCACGTTTTAAATGGACTGGGTCCTAATTTTTTTACTGCTGCCGTAAATTCAGTCATTACCTGAGCAAACCTAGGACCCTCTGAAGCTGAAATCCATTCCAGTCTGAATCTCTCATCTTCTATTCCAAAATCCTCAAGCATAAGCCTGATTGCATCTGCTCTCTTTTCCGCTTTTAAATTACCCTCTAAATAATGGCAATCCCCGATATGACACCCACATATTATGACACCATCAGCACCTTTTGTTAAGGCATCTATCACTAAATTTGGATGAATCATCCCTGAACACATTACTCTAATTATACGAATATTAGTAGGATACTGCAATCTCGATGTCCCAGCTAAATCGGCTCCGGCATAGGAACACCAGTTGCAGCAGAATCCGATAATCAATGGCTCGAATTTTTCTTCAGTATTGCTCATTTTTAGGATACCTCCAATGCAGCATTAACCATAGATGATATTTGTTCAAGTTTAAATCCTCTAACAAATATACCCATTTTAGGACAGGTAGCTTGACAAACACCACATCCTTTACAAGCAGATTCATCCACTTCAACAGTTTTCTTTATTGCTCCATCCTTCATATACTCAATTAAGGTTATAGCTTTATATGGACATGGGTCTATACAGTATGCACAACCATCACAATTTTCATCTATTACCTGGGATATATTTGCCTCTAATTCTATAGTTTCTTTAGAAAGTATAGTACTTGCTCGTGCTGCCGCACCACAAGCCTGAGCGATACTTTCTTCAATTGATTTTGCTGAATGGGCAAGGCCGCACAAAAAGACCCCTTCTGTAGCAAAATCAACAGGACGAAGTTTCATATGTGCTTCTAAAAAGAAATTATTTTGATCTAATGATATTTTTAACATTTGAGCAAGGTCTTTATTTTCTGGGTGAGGAATAGTTGCCGCAGATAATACTAAAAGGTCAGCATTGATAGTAACCGGCATATTAAGTATTAGATCAACTAAGGAAACTTTTAACACACCATTTTGTTTTACTACCTCCGGTTTTTTATCCTCCTCATACCGAATGAAAATTACTCCCATCTGGCGCGCTTTTGAGTAATAGCTTTCTCTAAATCCATAGGTCCTTATATCCCTATAGAGAACAAATACATTCGTTCGTGGGTTAATCTCTTTTATTTTTATAGCATTCTTGACCGCTTCAGAACAGCATACTCGACTACAATAAGGCCGCTCATCATCTCTTGAACCAACACACTGTATCATAACCACTGTCTTCAGCGCTTGTGTATCAATGCTTGGTTTCCTGTGCTCAGCGCTAACCGCTAACCATTTTTCCAGTTCGAGTTGAGTCATTACTTTTTCGTCTTCACCATAGAGATATTCAGTTGGTTTGTATTCTCGAGCACCGGTGGCAACAATTACAACACCATGGTTTATCTCGTTTTTCTTGCTGCTACTCCCTGTTTTCTGCTTTGCATTGCCTGGTTCTATTGTTGTCTTGAAATTACCAAAAAACCCTTCGATATTTAATATCTTTGTATCAGTATAAAGGTGAATCTTATCATTTTTCTTAACACGTTCAATTAAAGAAGTCAGCTGTTCCTGCGGTTTTTCTCCATTGAATAGAAAATGTATACGCTTTAGATTCCCACCTAATTGTTTCTCTTTCTCTACCAGATGTACCTCATAACCCTGCTCCGCTATCTCCAAGGCTGCGCTTATACCACTTAGACCTCCACCAATAACCAGAGCGCTGTGATTTACACTGACTTTCCTCCTCTGTAACGGTTCTAATAAACGCACCTTGGATACGGCCATCCGCACCAGATCTTTTGACTTTTGAGTAGCTTTTTCTGGCTCATGCATATGCACCCAGGAACACTGGTCACGAATATTAGCCATTTCAAACAAGTAGGGATTGAGTTCTGCCTCGCGGACGGTATTCCGGAACAGGGGTTCATGCGTTCTGGGAGTGCAGGAAGCAACAATCACCCGGTTGAGATTATGCTCCCCAATCAATTTTTTAATCCTCTCCTGGGTATCATTTGAACAGGTATAAAGATTATTTTCAGCGTAAACCACATCAGGTAAGGTTTTTGCATATTCTACCACCTGGAGAACATCTACTACACCAGCAATGTTTGACCCGCAATGACAGATAAATACACCAATACGCGGAGCCTGTCCGGTAACATCTCTTTCTGGAGGATATTCTTTAGTCTTAATCAAAGTTCCTCGCACTTCAGAAAGAAGAGATAAAACCTTAGATGCTGCACCACCTGCTTGAGTCACTGTTTCCGGTATATCTTTGGGCTCGGTAAATGGCCCGCAGACAAATATTCCCTCTTTGCTGGATTCAACTGGCTTAAAAGTATCGGTCCAGCAGAACCCATGCTCATTAAGTTTAATTCCAAATTTACTGTTCAGCTTTTTGGCTAGTTCTGGCGGCTGCATGCCAACAGATAAAACTACCAAATCATATTGTTCAGTCAACACCTTCCCGTCATCGGTTACATAATTAATCTTAAGATTTTTTGTCTCCTGTATTTCTTCTACAGATGAGGGGCGGCATCTTATATATTTTACTCCAAGTTCTTTTGCTCTTTCATAATAAGCATCGAAACCTTTACCGAAAGCACGCAGATCCATAAAAAAGATATGGCATTCTAATTCCTCGCCGGCATGCTCTTTAGCAATAATCGCTTCCTTGGTGGCATACATACAACATATTGAAGAACAGTAATCTCTTTCTGTATCCCGTGAGCCAACGCATTGAATAAAAGCGATTCTTTTCGGTACAAGTTTATCTGAGGGCCTCAAAACCTTACCTTCGTAAGGGCCGGAAGTGCTTAATATTCTTTCAAATTCGAGTGCATTTATAACATTGGAATAGTTTAAATAACCATATTCTAACTTTGCCCCTGCATCAAAAATATCGTAGCCAGGAGAAAAAATTACTGAACCAACCTTTAAATCAAGCTTTTCTTCTTTTTGGTTATAATCAATAGCCCCTGCTTCACAAAATTCCTTACACACTTCACATTCATCACTAAGCATATGGACACAATATCTGCTGTCAATAGTTGCTTTGTTGGGTATTGCCTGTGGATAGGGAATATATACAGCCGGCCTGGAATTTAAACCCATATTATGTTCAAAGGGTATAGGTCGAGATTCGTTTTTGCTCACTTCAGTAATTCTGATTTTTCCTGTGGGACAGATAAAATCACAGGCACCGCAAGCCTGACATACCTCAGAAGGTTTGCCAAAAGGTGAGGTTACTTCTCGTCTTGGGCCACGACCTGAAAAACTTATGGCCGCCCTTCCCATTCGCTCCTCACACATCCTCACACATAGACCACAAAGAATGCAGTCCTTATCTTTGGGCTTGATTCTTGTTTTCTTCACACCTAATTCTTTAGCAAGATTCTTAATCTCTTCTGAATCCGGGCATCTGGCCATCAGCAACTCTATCATTATTTTTCTTGTCTTTATAACCTTTTCTGAATCAGTCTGAATCACCAGACCTTCCATTACCGGATAGGTGCAGGATGCCTGAATCTCCGGAGGCTTTCCATTTCGGCTTATTTCAACAAGACAGACTCTGCAGGCACCGTAGGGTGAAAGTGCTTTGTGTGAACATAGAGTCGGAATTTTTATTCCAGCTTTATCAGCAGCTTTAAGAACAGTTAATCCTTCCTCTACTTTAATTTTTTTATTATTTATAGTTAGTGATATCATTTTTTAATTCCTTTTATTGTATCCAGATGATAACTTATACCATCTTCTTGATATTCATAAATAAAATTTATATCAGGATTTGCAGTAATTAAAACTTTTAACGATTCATGAATATCACCTAAAGGTCTGCGGTCAATATGGCTATAGCCGAATGTGGCCTTTACCTTTGTCCCCTGACCTGGCTTTGATTCTATTTTAATATTTCCTCCACTTTCTTCTGCCGACTGGGCAAGAAGAGGAAGGCCCAATCCGACTTTTCTTGTGTTCTTCGTTGTAAAAAATGGGTCCAGTACATCTTTTAATGTCTTCTCATCCATACCTTCTCCGTCATCGATTATTTCAATAGTAAGTAGATCCTTTTTTTTATCCTCAATAATTTTTACTTCAATCTTTTTGGCACAAGCTTTGATTGAGTTTTCTACTATATCTAAAATATGTAAAGACAAATCCTCCATCTGGCTAAATCATCACCTTTCTTCCATCTTCTCCTGATAAAGCTTTCTTAATCTCCCCTATGCTTGCTTCTTCCATAAGAAAGATGGTAAAACTTTTACCGATATCTTTTAAAAAATGGGCATCAGAAAAAGTAACCAGTGAAAAACCATAAAGTTCCGGATTTACCTGCCTGTCTGTGCCACAGGTTGTCTGTTGCTTGTAATTTGGAGACAGCTCCAGAGCATCCAGCAGTAATCCTTCAGGGACAAATCCCAGTTGAGAAATAATACTAAAACTCTCTCTATCAATATGGGAGGCAATTGTAAGCCCTCCCAGAGAACAGATTGCCTGGACTATTTCCTGTAAAGACAGTGATGTTGCTCCGATCAAAAGCCTGCTATTGGAACCTACGACTTCGTTATCTTCATTGATTATAAGTTGTCTTCCAAAAACCTTCTCATCATTAAGACCTGATAATTTCTCATAAATAATATCCTGGAACTCAAACAACTCTTTAACATTGTCAAAAAGTGTAAGGATATGGACCTCCTCCTGCGATGTAGCCTCAATCCCACCAATAACAGCTATATCTTCTCTCTGTCCTATTTTCTGGATTGCTACGACATTTTCTGCTGAGTTATGGTCACAGATCCCCACTATATCTAAATTATTCATTTTTGCCTGTTCAATTATTCTTTTTGGAAACATCTCCTCGTCCGCACAGGGCGAAAGAGCAGTATGAATATGTAAATCTGCTTTAAATTCTCTTAACATCCGCCTAACATCCTGTATAATTTTCCAATTATCTTAAAAGCCGGAAGTTCTGTTACCATAATTGGTATATTTTCTTCCTCTGCTTTTTTTAAGGCTTCCTCTTCAGGTTTTCTTCCATTAACTATTATAATTCCCGTTAGTTCTTTTAATGCGGCTACTCCAACAATATTCTGATGAATTTGTAAAGTAATCCAGATATTATCTTTTTTTGCGTTTGCTATAACATCACTTAACAAATCACTCGCATAACCACCATTTACTTCTTTATCCAAATTAAAAACCTTAGATTTGACTTCGAGCCCTAACTCTTTAACTATCTGGTAAAGTTTCATTTCCCCCCCCGGTATAGATAATTACTTCTAATTTTGTTCCTTTCCCAACTACAGAGTTAATATTCATCTTATCTGCACACTTTTTAATATTCGGAAGACCCATTCCAGCCCCAAAACCCAGCTCCTGTACTGAAGTTGGAGCAGTGGAGAAGCCAGGCTTCATTGCCTTTTTAACATCAGGAATACCAGGACCGGAGTCTACTGCCTCAACCCTGATTTTATTTGGTTTGACATAAGCAGTAATATAACCTCCGGAAGTAAAAATAACAATATTCATCTCCGCCTCATAGGTTGCAATGGCTATCCTACGAAGAATTTGCGGTGTTATACCTAATCTGGCTAAACTTTTTTTAAGACTGCTTGCAGATTCTCCTGCATGCTTGAAATCCTGGCCGGCAATATTGTATTCAAAAATAAGAGTGGTTTTATCAGCAATTATATCGCTAAATATATGCGAAGCACGGTAGCGATGAATCTCTTCCTCATGATAATTAATCTCTAGTTCTTTAAGCAAGGTCTTTATAATATCGCCCTTGGCAATAACGCCTACCAACTTTCCGCTACTCCGTTCAATTACGGGAAAACGGCCAAAACCATGCCTATTAAATTTGTTAACAGCATGAATAAGTGGTTCATCTGCGTTCAAAGTTTTTACCTTTCTTGTCATCTTATCCTCTACCAAAGAATCTATTTCTCCATCTGACAGACATTTAATAAAATCCTCAATACTCACTATACCAACTAATTTATCTTTATCTACAACCGGTGCTCCTGAAATACGATTGACCCTTAATATTTCCCTTAATTCACCCATACGATTTTTAGGATGAACTTGAACAATATCTCTTGTCATTGCCTGTTCAACCGTTAATTCATAAGCAAGTTCTTGAACCTTAGTAATCTCTCTATTCATTTATTTCAGAGCACCCAGCCAGTCCCCCTTTATATAATTTCCCACATGCTTCAAACAAGGGGAAATCTGTCAATAGCAAAGGGATATTTTTACTTTTTGCAAGTTCAATAGTCTCCCTATCCGGCTTTTTTCCTCTGACAAAACATACTGCTTTTATATCAGACATCTCCACTGTTCGGATAACCTGTAGGTTTGTCAGTCCTGTTAAAAGAAGGGAATCTGACTTTACAAAGGCCAAAACATCGCTCATCAGGTCACATCCACAGCCCATTTTTATATCTATATTCAAGACATCAGAACCTACAATTACCTCTGCGTTAAGTATTTTTTTTATCTCTTTAAGTGTCATTTCTTTTTTACTGATAAACTTTTATCTTTCTAATGTAAAATGTTTTCTATTTCCTCTGTATAGCGTTGAACTTACATACTTCATAACACATATTGCATTTGATGCATTTATCCTGATCTATAGTATGTGGTTCTTTTCTTTTACCACTAATAGCATCCTGTGGACAATTTTTTGCACACAGCGTGCATCCTGTACATTTCTCCTCATCTACAAAATACTGGATCAGAGCTTTGCATACTCCTGCCGGGCATTTTTTATGTTTTATATGTTGTTCATATTCATCTCTAAAATGTCTTAATGTAGAAAGAACAGGATTGGGAAGTGTTTGTCCAAGTCCGCATAAGGAAGCGTCTTTTATTGCCTGCCCTAACTCTTCAAGGAATTCTATATCTCCTTCTTCACCTTTGCCATTTGATATTTTATCTAAAATTTCAAGAAGAGCTTCGCTTCCTTCACGACAAGAATTACATTTTCCACAGGACTCGTCATTGGTAAACTGCAAGAAATATTTCGCGATATCAATCATGCAGCTGTCTTCATCAAGTACGATCATTCCCCCTGAACCCATAATAGAACCCACTTCTGCTAATCGTTCGTAATCTATCGGTAAATCAAGCATTTCTTTAGGGATGCATCCTCCCGAAGGACCGCCTGTTTGCACAGCTTTTAACTCTTTTCCGTTAGGGATACCACCACCGATATCATAAATTATCTCTCTTAAAGTCGTACCCATAGGGACTTCAACCAAACCAGTATTATTTATCTTTCCAACTAAAGAAAAGACTTTTGTACCTTTACTTTTTTCAGTTCCGATTGATGCAAACCATTCAGCACCCCTATTAATTATACTTGGTACAGTAGACCAGGTTTCTACATTATTAATATTGGTTGGCATTCCCCAAAGTCCTGATTGTGTCGGGAATGGTGGCCTTTGCCTTGGCTCAGGAGGCCTGCCTTCAATTGAAGCCATCAACGACGTTTCCTCACCGCATACAAAAGCACCAGCTCCTTTTTGAATCTTTATATCTAAACTAAAGCCAGTATCAAATATATTTTCACCAAGCAGGCCGTAATCTTTGGCTTGTTTGATTGCCAGTTCCAATCTTTCCATAGCAAGGGGATACTCGTCCCTGATATATATATAACCATTATTTGCACCGATGGCATAAGCGCCTATTATCATACCTTCCAATACTCCATGGGGATCTGATTCGATTATGCTCCTATCCATAAATGCGCCGGGGTCTCCTTCATCAGCATTACATATAATATATTTTGTATTTTGCTTTTTGCTTTTCGGTTTTGCTTTATGGCATAATTCCCATTTTAAACCGGTTGGAAATCCGGCACCGCCCCTACCCCTAAGGCCTGATTTTTTTACCTCTTCAATTACTTCTACAGGAGTCATTTTAGTCAATACTTTCGCTAATGCTTTATATCCATCACTTGCGATATATTCATCAATATTCTCCGGGTCAATCAACCCCCTATTCTTAAGAGCGATCAACCTCTGGCGGGCAAAAAACCCTATTTCCATCATTTTTGGGATCGGCTCTTTTTCTTCAGGTGGGGTATACATCAATTTTTTTACAGGCCTTCCTTTTAAGAAATGCTCCTCCACTAAATGAGGAATATCATCTTCCTGTAACTGTTGGTAGAAAATTCCGTCAGGTTTGACCACCATAACAGGCCCTAAGGCACAAAAGCCGTTACAACCTGTCATAACTACGAGCACCTCATCTTGTAAATTTTGTTTTTTTAGTTCCTTTTCCAGAACTTCTTTTATTTTGAATGATTTATTAGACACGCAACCCGTACCTGCACAAAGCATCAGATGCATCCTGTAATGCTTGCCAATTTGCTCGTTTATTGGTTGTATATTTTGATTATCCATAATTTAAATAATTAAAATACTCTTTCACTACCTTTTGCCAATGCATAATCCTTGACTATTTTGCCGCCAAGCACATGCTCGTTAAATATTTTCTTAATCTTCTCGGGCGTGAGTTCAATGTATTTAACCGGAGTTTCTCCTTTTAATTCGACTGTTGCCATAGGTTCCTTGCTGCATAAGCCGGCACAACCAGATGTGGTCAATATGATATCTTTGATATTCTTTTTTTCTATCTCTGCCAGTAACGTACTCATTATCTCCCTTGCGCCTGCAGATATACCGCAGGTTCCCATATGGACAGTAATTTTTGCCCTGCCGGCTCCTTCACGTAAAATAACTGTTCTTTTTACTTTTTTACTTATTTTATCTAAATCTTCAATTTTTATTCTTGGCACTTCTGGCACACTCTCCTTTAATTTTATTATTATGTTTTAATCCTATATTCATTGATTATTCCGGGAACTTTTTTCTGAGTCACTTTTCCATATAAATCTTCATTAATTTTCATAACCGGTGACAGGCCGCAACATCCAATACAGCGTACTGTCTCTAAAGTAAAATTCATATCTTCAGTAGTTTCACCTGGTTTTATACCAAGTTCTCTTCCCAGTACTTCTACAATACTCGGAGCACCTTTGACATGGCAGGCAGTACCCAAACAGACAGATATTAAATATTTTCCCCGGGGTTCCAGGCTAAAGGCATTATAAAATGTTGCAAGCCTGTACACCTGACTCAATGGATAGCCTAGTTCAACAGCGATATACCTTAATATTTCAGCAGGTAAATATCTGTACTGGCTGCTAATATCTTGCAGCACGGGCACCAATGTACCCTTCTTATCTTTATAATTCTTTATTATTACCCTTACTCTTTGTAAATCTTCATCAGAAAGTTTTATCTCTTCCTTTTCCGGTTCAGTATAGACTATATTTCTTACAGGACAATTATTTACACATAATGCACAGCCGGTGCATTTTTCTTCATCAATATAACGCGGTCTTTTTTTCAAAGTTACAGTAAAATTACCAGGTTGACCTTCAATATCTTCTATATCAGCTAAGGTAATTATTTCAATATCTTTGTGACGGCCGACTTCAACTAATCGTGGAGCCATAGTACACATGGCACAATCATTGGTAGGGAAGGTCTTATCCAGCTGGGACATTACTCCACCAATACAGGATTTTGTCTCTACCAAATATACCTTTATCCCTGACTCAGCAAGATCAAGTGCAGCTTGCATGCCGCCAATCCCTCCACCAACGACCATTGCTGCACCAACCTTCTTCCGATTCATGATGCCTGATTTATGATTCATGTTATTCTCTCGTTGTTTTTTATCTTTTCTATCCTGCATCCCACACCTCGCATCCTCGCATCAATACTCTTGTGGTAATCCTTGCAATTCTTCATAAGTAAATACAGGTCCATCTTTACACACATATTTAGGTCCAATATTGCATCTTCCACACTTACCAATCCCGCATTTCATACGCATCTCCAGAGAAAAAAAGATCTTCTCAGGCCTAAAGCCTAAGTCCAATATTGGCAGCATAGTGTACTTTACCATGAGAAGAGGGCCACAGACAAGAATAATGCTGTTCTCAGACTTTGGCGCTACCTCCCTTAATACATTTGGTACCAATCCAACACGGCCTTTCCAGTTTTCATCTCCCCTGTCCGCTGTGAGGTAGACATTGATGTCTTCTCTTTCTTCCCACTGTTTTAATTCCGACTTATAAATAAGTTCGCCGGGACTACGTGCACCATAGAGTATAGTGATATCTTTAAAACGAGCTCTGTTTTTTTCATGAAGTATGTATTTAGTAAGTGATCTTAAAGTAGTAAGAGCAAATCCTCCACCTACAATTACAAGATTGCTTCCTTCAAAATCTTTCATAGGAAATCCATTCCCATAAGGACCTCTTATACCAATCATATTCCCTGGGCAAAGATTATGCAGAGCACTAGTAACTACACCTGTGGAATATTTTTTAACAGTGAACTGCACTAACTCTTCATCCATAGGGGATGAAGCAATCCCAATGGGTACCTCACCAACACCTAATATAGATATCTCTGCAAACTGCCCACAAGTATACTTAAACTTCCCAGCGTCTTTCTTACCATTAAATACCAGATCAAATGTTTTAATATCCCTGGCTTCATTTTCAATAGTAATCTTTTTTATTGTTACTGGTATAGGTAGATACGGATTATTCATGATCTTCCTTCCAACAATCTAACTCCTTAAATCTTCTTATCTTCACACAACGACCCTAACGACATTAACGATACCAATACTTCTCTCAAATCAAGATTTACCGGACAATTTCTAATACAACGGCCACAACCTACACAGAATGTTTCCTTAAAATTTTCTGGACAATAATTAAATTTGTGCATAATTCTCTGCCGCATTCTTTCTTTATAAGTCGGCCGTGGGTTATGTCCGGATGCATGTAAAGTGAACAATGGATACATGCAAGAATCCCAGCAGCGCACTCTTTTGCCTTCAGGCGTAGCTGAATCCCCTGCTCCAGGATTTATTTCATCAGTAATATCAAAACAGTGACAGGTAGGGCAAAGATAAGTACAAATGCCACAACCTAAACATTTCTGATGAATTTCATTCCAGAAAGATGCATCAAAAGACTTATCTAATTTTTCTTTTATATTTTGAATGTCAACCTGAGACCGAATTTTCTTTAAACTTAAATCCACGAGCTTATCCTTCTTAGCCACATCGGATTTCTTAGCTTCTTTAAACCAATTACTTAAATTTTCAATAAATTTCTCGCCTTTCTTGGTTAACAGCTTGGCAAGGATATCCTCCCCCAGATCAAATAAAATAATATCCGCTCCTTCTTCATTGTCTGGTTTCCCTTTCAATGAAGTACAAAAACAGTCAATCTGTGGTTTGTTGCAGGCTAGCGAGATAATAATTGCCTGTTTTCTTTTCTTCAGATAGTAAGGATCCTGAAAATCATCTCCCTCAAAGACCTTATCCAGTAGAGAAATAGCTTTAGCATCACAAGGCCTGATACCAAAAATCAAATATTCCTTTCCCCCAGGAGTAGGGCCTTCAGGTTTTACCTCAGTTTCTGTTCCAAAAGAAAATAGTATTTCTGTTTGAGGAAATAGTATTTCTTTGGGTGAGATTTTTGTATTTCGATAATCCCATGAAATATTCTGTCCGGATTTGAACTCAGAGAATCGAATATCACTGTTCTTCTCTACCGGGATAAAGATATTGTATTCTTTGCTTAAACTATCCAGTAAGCTTAAAACTTTTTTCTTCTTAATAATCTTTAATTTTACATTTTCCATTTATAACTCAATCTACGGTTCAGTAATAAATTCCTGTTTGTCATCTGATTTAAAAGTTGCCAGTGGCGGAGCCTCTTCCAGGGAAATCCCTGCCTCATATTCAAAAAATTCTTTCACATCTTTCACCAATTTATAAGTAAAAACTCTCAGGTCAATGCCCATCGGGCAAGCCCGTACACAAGCTCCGCAATCAACACAACGTCCTGCCTGATGGAATATCCGGCCAATCTGGTAAAACATAACATCTGAAATATCATTAGATGCCCCTATCCATCTTGGCTTAGTCTGTTCAGCAAAGCATTCTTTACAATAACAATTAGGGCATGCCTGTCTGCAGGCATTGCATCTGATACATTTTGACACTTGTTCCTGGAAATATTTCCATCTTTCCTCAATTGGCTTCTTTTCAAACTCTTTAATAATAGCCACTCGCTCTTCCTTTTTGGTTTTTCCTTTTTCTTTTCCAATTAAAATATCATAAACCACCGGAGCAGTATATTGACAGCTTTTACATACATCAGCCAATAACTCTTCTTTTTTAATTTCTACCTTTTTTTTATCCTCATCTTCAACCAGCACCTTGCCATTTTTTTCCTCAGCTGCAACAATATCAGCTTCCTGCATCTTACACCCCGTATCCCATATCTTTTTTATATCTATCATTCCCTCGCAGTTAATTCCAATTATATAAAGGTTTTCTCTGGGTATTTGATGTTCCTTTATTAGACCCACTATGGAACGGCCATCACATCCTTTGGCCAGGATACCTATTCTAGGCAATTTTGCATCTTTTTCTCTTGGCTGGGGGATAAAAAACCTGGGAAGGTATACAGCTAAATTATTAAAACAATAAGAATTCCAGACTAATTTTTCTATATCTTCCGGTCTGGTAATAAAACAGGGCGTTGACTTCAAAGGTAAAGTTCCCTCACAATAGCCGATAAAAATATCAATTTTTTTTTCTTTGAATAATTTTTTTACTGTTTCTTTTATTTTTTTAATCATTTTAATGTTTCTTTATTATAGTCAGTTTCTTTTTACCATTTTTCTAATCGGACCCAATTTTTTTACCTCGCTGGTAACTTTCTCAATAATATCAGCAAAGCGGCCGCCTTCCGCTGCTGAGACCCATGAAAACTGTACTCGGCCTGGTTCAATCCCAATATATTCCAGGAAACTTTTCAGTAGTGCAAACTTTCTTCGAGCAATCAAATTCCCACTGATATAATGGCAGTCTCCAGGATGACAGCCAGAAACTAAAACCCCGTCAATACCGTTTTGTAATACCTTGATAATATAGAAAGGGTCCACCCTTCCCGAACAGGGCACGCGAATAACCCGTATATTGGGTGGATATTGAATTCGCGAGACTCCGGCCAGATCAGCGCCTGCATATGAACACCAGTTACAGAGAAAAGTAACTATTTTAGGTTCCCAGTTATTGGCATTTTTCATTTTCAGACAACCTCCAGTACCGCCAGAATTTGTTCATCTTTAAAACCCTTTAAATCTATAGCATTTGCCCGGCAGGAAGAGACACAAGCACCACAACCTTTACATAACGCTTCGTTTATTACGGCAACCTTTTCTTTTTCGTCAAGCTCTATCGCTTTATAAGGACAGAGCTCAACACAGAGTCCGCAGCCCGAGCATCTCTCTTTTCGTATTTCAGAGACCTTGCCCTCGGCCTGGAAATAATCTTTTGTCAGGATAGTCGCTGCCCGGGCAGCTGAAGCTTTAGCTTGAGTAATCGCTTCTGAGATGTCTTTAGGATAATGAGCTAATCCGCATACAAAAATACCGTCAGTAGCAAAATCTACCGGGCGCAATTTAACATGTGCTTCCAGGAAGAAGTCATCGTCATTTAATGGTACTTTAAGCATCTGTGATAAATTCTTGTTTCCCTTATTAGCAATAATACCAGAGCTGAGTACTAAAAGATCCGTATCGATTAAAAGGTCACGATTTAGAATTAAGTCTTTTACCTTTATCTTGAGCCTGCCATTATCATTTCTTACCTCTGGTTTGGACTCTTCTTCATAACGAATAAAAATTACTCCCTCTTCCCTGGCTTTTTTGTAATAGAGCTCTTTTATTCCATAGCTTCTTATATCCCGGTAAATAACATAAATATTTAATTTAGGATTAAATTCCCTGAGCTTTAAGGCATTTTTTATGGCCTGGGAACAACATACCCGGCTACAATATGGCCTCTCTTCTTCTCGTGAACCCACGCATTGAATCATAACCACGTTTTTCAGCACCCGGGGGTCATTTTTTAGTACCGGGGAACCGGTGCTTTTATCTTTATTGACAGCGCCAGCTTCTGGCTGCTCATTACTAGCTGCTAACCATTCTTCCAGCTGTCTTTGAGTGACAACTCTATCATCCTTACTATAAAGGTACTCAGTGGGTTTATACTCCTCAGCCCCCGTAGCTACAATAATTACCCCATGTTCAATTATGGATTCCGATGGCTTCTTTCCATTAACATCTAACCGGGTCTTAAAGTTACCCATATAGCCGTTTATTTCTTTAATCTCACTCTTTATATAGAGATTAATCATCTTATTAGACTTTACTTTATCAATAAGCGAGACAAGGAAATCTTTGGTTTCCTCGCCATCCAAAGTATAATGAAGATGGAGAAAATTTCCTCCCAGTTCAGATTCTTTTTCCACCAAATGAACTCCAAATCCCTGGGCAGCCAGGTCAAGACTGGCAACCATACCAGCTACCCCACCACCGATAACCAGAGCTTTTTTATTTATAGTAAGAGTTGCTTTGGAAAGAGGGCTAAACAGCCTTACCTTGGAAATTGCCATACGCAGCAGGTCACAAGCCTTTTGCGTTGCTAAATCCTTTTCTTTCTGATGTACCCAGGAACACTGTTCACGAATATTAGCAAACTCAAAAAGATAAGGATTTAATCCTGAAGACTGAAGAGTTTTTTGAAACAGGGGTTCATGGGTCCTCGGGGTACAAGCAGCAACCACAACCCTATTCAGATTTTTCTCTTTTATCATCTCATTGATTGACTTCTGTGAATCCTGCGAGCAGGCAAACATAAACTCTTGAGAATGAACAACTCCGGCTAAAGTTGAAGCATATTCAACAACCCGGGGTACATCAACAGTAGCAGCGATATTAATACCACACCTACAAACAAAAACGCCTACTCGCGGTGGCTGTCCTTCAATATTTATTTCCTCGGGTAGTTCTTCCTTTATCTCTTTAACTGGAAGCTCCGCCAGTAAAGAGGATGCACTGGATGCGCTTCCTGAAGCCTCCATCACTGTTTCCGGTATATCTTTCGGTCCGGAAAAGGTCCCTGCTATAAATATACCTGCCCGTGAAGCGGAAACTGGCGCAAATGAGGATGCTTTTGAAAAACCACATTCATTTAACTCAATATTCAATTTTCCGGCTGTTTCTTTGATCCTGCCTGTAGATAACAGGCCGACCGAGAGAACTACCAATCCAAATTCTTCTCTTTTTATCCTGCCGTCATCAGTAGCATAAACAACTATCAAATCCTCAGTATTTGGATTATCTTCTATTGAAGAAATACGACTATGGATAAAACGCGCTTTATAATCATTCTTTGCTCTGTCCACGAACTTGTCAAAATCTTTACCATAAGCCCTAATATCCATATAAAATATGGAAGTCTTGGCCCCGGGAAGATGCTCCTGGACAAGTATCGCATCCTTGGTTGCCTGCATACAGCAAATGGCAGAACAATATTCATTGCCCAGCTGCATATCCCTGGAACCAACACACTGAATGAAGGCGATACTTTTAGGTTCCTTTCCATCAGAGGGTCTTAATATATGCCCCTGGGTAGGGCCGGAAGCACTTAAAATTCTTTCAAACTCAATTGAAGTCATTATATTTGGAAAAGTTTTGTAACCATATTCATCCTTAAGGGTAGCATCGAACTCTTCCGAACCCAGAGCCAGAATTATGCTCCCCACATTGACTTTAATAATTTCTTCTTTCTGATTGAAATCAATTGCCTTCATCTCGCAGGATTCTTCGCATCTTTTGCATTTGCCTCTTTTGAGATAAACACAATATTCTTTATCTATTATTGGTATTGCAGGGACAGCCTGGGGAAAAGGGATATGGATGCACTTGGTCTTACTTAGACCTTTATTATATTCATCAGGTATTTTCACCGGGCATTTACTCACACAGATACCGCAACCTGTACATTTTTCTTCGTTTATGTAACGGGGTTTCTTGATGATGGTTGCCTCAAAATTAGGAGCCTCGCCAGTTATATTCTCCAGCTCAGCATTGGTAATAATCTTAATATAGGGATGGGATCCTGCTTCCACTAATTTCGGAGAGAGAATACACATAGCACAATCGTTTGTAGGGAAAGTCTTGTCCAGCTGGTCCATCCTGCCGCCTATACTCGGATCTTTTTCTATTAGATATACTTCAATATTCATTTCGGCTAAATCCAAAGAAGCTTGGATGCCAGCTATGCCACCACCTACAACAAGGACTCTTTTATGCATAAATATATCCTTTAATCTCCTATCCTCATTAATTCCTCTCCCCTTTTTGTGTTCATTGTTCGTTGTTCATAGACCAGAATCTTCTGTTTGTCGTAGTTCATTGCTCGTTGTTTTTATCGACGAACTATGAACTATAAGAGAGGATTGGGGTTTATTTCTTTCTAAATGATAAGATTTTATTATGTTTAGCTTTTGGTCAATCTTTGATTTTATTTCCTTAGCTATCTTTTCATCCGGTTTGAAGGTATGTTTTATAAAACTGCAGCGAATTTCTTGAATAAAACGATCTAAATCCTCTACCTGTTCCAATGTCTGAGGTGGCATATAATTACCTTTGATGGCCAAATACCTTAAGATTCTCATAATATCAGTAAAATTCACTTTCTGAGGACATCGTGCATAACAACGATAACATTCTAAACAAAGCCATATTGCAGGAGAAGAAAGAACCTCCTCGCGCATGCCCAGTAGTATCTGGTGCACAATCCTCCTACAATTAAATTCCTCATCAACTTCAGTAATGGGGCAGCCCGCGACACAGGTTCCGCAGGCAAAGCATCTTTTTATATTCTCTCCACCTGGTTGGGAAGTAATCTCCTCACGGAAACTAGGTTTTAACTCATTGACAACTATGGCTTTTTTCCCATCTTCCATTTATTTAATCCTCCTCGTGATACCTTTCACTGCGAAAATTATCACGACACACGATTTATGAATTGCCTACTTTACTTAATGTAGCAACTATTTATGAAATTTTTCACAATCAATTGTAACATACTTTGTAACATACTATAATATGTCCTTATTTCCTGTCAAGGAGAAAAAAATTTTTGTTTAGGAAAACTTCTTAAGGATAAGTTTATAGAGGAATTCTAAAAACTGGGAGAGGGCAAGGAGTTAGTATTAAACAGAAAATATATCCAAAGCCATATATTCCACTCTTTTTCTTTTTATCATTTTATTTTTACCTATAACATACCTTATCCTCATTCCATATACTTTTGCATATCCTACCACCTTTCCTTCTCTTAAATTTAGGATCCCCGATGCATATGAGCGGTTATATCCAGTAAGGGTAGTAAATTGGTCCAGAACCAGCACTTTTTCTTTCTTAGATAGCCTGCTGTATCTTTTTTTAAATTCAGCTATTACTGCCTTTTTTTGCCACATAGTTAACATCTTTCCTCCTCTATATTTAAAGTTTTTGTCTTTAAATATAGAGGAGTAGATATTATAATTAAAACAATTTTGTTTACATTTTTATATTAGTTATTCTATGTAAATGTTTATTTTAAAAAAATTATTAAATTGTCAAAGAACGTCAAAATAAATAGTAAAAATTTACAGGGAAGCTACCGTTTCCAGGACCTTTATGTCACCAGAAGATTTCACCTCTGAAATACTATATATGCTTCCATCTCTCATAATTGCATAAATTACATCAGTGAGTCTTCTTGCCAGACAGGTTACTGCTTCCTTTTTTGTTTTACCCTCCGATATTTTCTTTAAGTAATAAGACCGGGATATTGGATTATTATCTCTCCCGTCCCTGGTTCTGCTGATATGGTTTAGAGCAATAAAAAAAATAGCAGAGTAAAGATATCTTTTCCCATGTTTTGATTTTTGATACCTTCTCTTTCTACCGCTACTTTTTTCAACAGGAGCTACACCAATAAACTTAGCCAGTTTAGATGAGGAAGAAAATCGGCCAATATCAATAACCTGTGATATTATTTTAGCTGCTGTTACTATATCTATCCCGGGGACTGAAGTTAAAGTACTATAGGGAGATTTTAAAACCAGCTGGAAAAGCATATCAGAAACTTCCTTTAACTCTTCCTGTATAGATGTAAGTCTTTTAATATGTTTTTTAATTATTGAAGACCTTGCATCAGTTAAAATATCTGGCGTGATGTCAGTACTGGCTAAGGATAATATATCTATTGCCTTTTTATTGCCATGTCTTCCCCTGGAATTACTCTTCAAAAATGCTGTAAGGGTGGGCAGGCTTTCTCCTTCTAGCTTTGAAGGATCCGGGTATCTGGCAAAGAAAGCAAGAGCACATTTTGAAAAAAGATCAGAAAATATACCTGAAACTTCCATATATTGGTTAAATATCAGCACATGGAGCCTGTTTTTTATCCTTGTAGACTCTCCTATAAGCAATTCCCTGGATTTTACAAGCTCCCTTAAGGCCAGACTTGTT
>JADHVN010000078.1 GCA_016783995.1 Actinomycetota bacterium | reverse complement strand
ATTGCAATTTCAGGACAGTATATTGCTGCTAATGTTCTGATTGCCAGCGGAGTAGATAATATATTTTTTGCATTTTTTATCTCCTGTTTAGTGGGAGTTGCTCTGGGAGCGATTAACGGCCTGCTCATTTCGCAATTTAAAATCCCAACACTTATTACCACCTTAGGTACGGCAAGCGTTTTTCACGGAGCTTTATTAACTATTGTAGGAACTAAAGCTATCAATTCAGCTCAATTACCAGATTGTTTCAAAGCATTTGGTGCAAAATATGTACTTATTCTGACTAAACCAAATGGGGTAAATTACGGGCTCTCTATCTTTATCATAATATTTATAGTTCTCGCTCTACTGACCTGGCTTATTCTGAAATATACCATGTTGGGGAGAGGGATTTACGCCATTGGTGGTGATATAAATGCTGCCGAACGGTCTGGTTTTAATGTGGCTAAGATTCAATTTTTTATTTACTGCTACGTCGGCTTTTTGGCTGGCATTGCCGGTGTTCTGCATATTTCCCTGATCCGTTATAGCAATCCCACCTATATAGTAGGTACCGAACTTGGTGTAATTGCGGCGGTAGTTTTAGGAGGGACTAGAATAACCGGTGGGTCAGGGACAATTGTTGGGACAATAATGGGCGTGGCTATGGTAACTATATTAAATAACAGCCTTATCCTGTTGGGATTGTCTTCTTATTGGCATAATTTCTTTGTAGGACTGATAATTATCATAAGTGTTAGCATTACTTCTTATCAGAGCAAGAGGAGTATTGGAAATATAGTTTTTAGAAGATAATGATTTATAATGGGGAGGTACTATTTGTTAGGTAAATATTCAAAACATTCAAAGACATTAACTTTATTTATCATAATGATCAGCGTTTTTATAGTAATATCGATATTTTTACCGGGTAAATTCTTAACCATTAGAAATTTTCAATCGATGTTTAGCCAAATTCCTGAATTTGGCTTATTGGCAATCGCTGTAATGCTGGCCATGTTGACCGGGGGGATCGATTTATCAATTGTTGCCACTGCTAACTTGGCGGGTATAGTTGCCGCACTTATTTTAACTAAATTTACCTTTCCTCAAATAGGTGGATATGAGGAGTTATTCACCATAATTTTAGCTGTCGCATCAGCTCTTGCCGTATCCTTAATATGCGGGTTCTTAAACGGAATATTGATAGCTTATGTAGGGGTTCCGGCGATTCTTGCCACCTTGGGTACGATGGGCCTCTTTTCAGGAATAGCGATTATTATCACCAAAGGATATGGTATTATAGGATTTCCTGAAAAATTCTTATTTATTGGGAGTGGAACTATCCTTTTAATACCGGTGCCTATGGTTATTTTTATTTTTTGTGCCTTAGCAGCTGTTTTAATCTTAAATAAAACTACCTTTGGGTTTAGTGTATACATGTTAGGATCTAATCCGATATCAGCCCGTTTTAGCGGTATAAGCAACGAAAATATTTTAATCAAAACCTATATGATGAGCGGCTTATTTGCCGGATTGGCTTCAATAATAATGATATCAAGAGTCAATTCAATTAGGGAAGGGTATGGTTCTGTATATTTGCTCCAGGCAATCCTTGTTTGTGTTTTAGGTGGGGTCGATCCCAGCGGAGGGTCTGGAAGTATATCCGGACTTATTATGGGGATTATTACCTTGCAAGTTCTTCAAAGCGGTTTTAATATTCTATCTTTTAGCCCCTTTTTCAAGAAGGTCATATGGGGTTTGATATTAGTTTTAGTAATGGTAATAAATTTTTACAGTGCTAAACTATCACAAAAATCGATAAAAAGATTAAAAACTAATTAATGAATTAAGGAGGTATTTATGAAAAAGATTATAAATGACCCGAAGAATTTTGTTAATGAGATGATCGAAGGGATCTTAGCAGCACACCCGGAGCAGCTTAAGTGTGTAAATAATGATTTAAGATGTTTAGTCCGTTCAGATAGTAGAAAACCTGGCAAAGTGGGGCTCTCCACCGGTGGAGGGTCAGGGCATCTACCCCTATTTTTAGGCTATGTCGGAAAAGGGATGTTAGACGGCTGTGCAGTGGGAAATGTGTTCGCTTCTCCCAGTGCAAAGCAGATGTTAGAAGTTACTAAAGCAATTGATAGCGGGAGCGGAGTCTTGTACATCTATGGAAATTATGGCGGAGATGTAATGAATTTTGATATGGCTGCTGAAATGGCTGATATGGAAGATATCCGAGTTGAGCAGGTAGTTGCCGGAGAAGATGTAGCTTCCTCACCCAAAGGGGAAGAAGATAAGAGAAGGGGAGTTGCCGGAATATTCTTTGTCTATAAAATAGCCGGTGCTTGCGCTGAAGAGATGGCTTCTCTGGATGAAGTAAAAAGGATTGCCGAAAAGGTATGTGCAAATGTACGCACCATGGGAGTTGGACTCTCTCCCTGTATTCTTCCGGAGATGGGGAAACCTACCTTTGAGATGGATGAAGGACAGATGGAGATTGGCATCGGTATTCACGGAGAACCAGGGATCGGGAAGGGGGAACTAAAATCCGCCGACGAAATAGTGGAAAAAATGATGGAGTCCATCTTGGAAGACCTACCTTATAAATCAGGAGACGAAGTATCGGTGCTGGTAAATGGATTGGGGGCTACCCCCAAAGAGGAACTGTACGTAGTATATAGAAAAGTAGCACAAATATTAAGAGACAAGAAGATAACTGTATATCATCCTTATATCGGTGAGTTTGCCACCTCTATGGAGATGGCCGGAATGTCTATCTCCTTATTAAAGCTTGACAATGAGCTAAAAAAGTTATTAAAAAAATCAGCAGATACCCCTTTCTTTGTGCAAGCAGAACTTGAATAAAATGGAGATTATATAATATGAATAAGCTAAATTCTTCTGATTTAGAAGGTTTGTTTGCCAAGATTAAAGATATAATGGTTGAAAATAAAGAAAATTTATTTAAACTGGATTCGGCGATCGGTGATGGAGATTTAGGGATTACTATGAGTACCGGATTTTCTAAAGTCTACGAAATAATATCAGTATTAGAGGAAGAGGATATAGGAAGAGCATTTATAAAAGTTGGTATGACCTTAGCAGAGACTGTCCCTTCTACCCTGGGTACTCTTATGGCCACTGGTTTTATGAGAGCTGGTAAAACCGTTAAAGGTAAAACCGAAATTGATCTATCTGACTCTGTTCTAATGGCTTCTGCTTTTGTGGAAGGAATAATGGAGAGAGGAAAGACCGAACCGAAAGAAAAGACAATTATTGATTCTCTATACCCTGCTTTTCAAGCTCTCAAATTAGCTTCTGAAGATGGGAGAGACCTGAAAGAGGGCTTCAAGGAGGCTTATGAAGCGGCTAAAGATGGAGCCGAAGCTACTAAAGAGATGCTCCCAAAGCACGGAAGAGCTGTCTGGTACAGGGAAAAATCTATAGGCAAGAAAGATCCCGGTGCAGTTGCGGGTATGTTGTTGATAAAAGCTTTTTATGAATACTTAGAGAGTAAAAATTAATTTAAAAAGGAACACCAGAGGAAGATTTACAGGTTGTAAATTTAAACCAAGAGTTTGTTTTGTCTATTAAGCTTATTTTGTAAATATAGAAATATAGTTATATTAATACGAGGAGGATTATATTATGGCAAATGTATTAGAAAGTATCTTTGGAGTGGAAAAACCGATTATCGGGATGGTACACTTTTTACCTTTACCGGGGAACTATCTGTACGATGATATTGGGGGAATAGAAGTGATTGTAAAAGGCATAATTCAGGATATGGAAAAACTTCAGTCAGGAGGAGTGGATGGTATTATGTTTTGCAACGAGCATGACAGACCGTATTCCTTTAAAGCTGGGGCAGGAACAATAGCAGCGATGTCTTATGTTATTGGCAAGGTAAAATCTCAGGTAAAGATACCTTTTGGGGTAGATGTACTTTGGGACCCTATCGCCGCTTTAGGAATAGCTAAAGTAGCGGGTGCCAGTTTTGTAAGAGAGATTTTTACCAATGAATATGCAGGGGATATGGGGATGTGGCATACTAACTGCCATGAAGTATTCTCCTATCGAAAACTGATAAAGGCGGAAAATATCAGATTGTTCTTTAACATAAATGCCGAATTCTCCGCACCGGTAGCTCCCCGGCCTCTATCTGTTGTTACCAAGAGTGTTATTATGTCCTCTTTGCCAGATGCCCTGTTGGTCTCTGGTCCGGTTACAGGAATAGTTGCCAAAATGAACCTCTTTAAAGAGATTAAAGAGAATGCAGGCGAGGTGCCGGTTTTGGCTAATACGGGAGTTACTTCTGATACCGTAGAAGATATTTTAAAAGAAGTTGATGGTGCTATTATAGGAACAGCTTTTAAGGTTGATGGAATCACCTGGAATCCGGTCAGCCAGGAGCGCGTAAAAAAGCTTATGCAAAAAGTAAGTTTGCTTAGAAAAAATTTGAAGGAATGAAAATTCTTCATAACTAATTATCTATTTGTTAAAAGTGCTTATTTTCAAGCTCATTAAAACTTAATTTTATAAGAGGATGATTATGCATGAAGGTTGTACCTTAGGTATTGATATAGGCACCCATGGGTCAAAAGGAGTTATTGTAACTAAAGATGGTGTAGTATTGGGAGATTCTTGCTGTACTCATAATCTGATTATTCCTAAGGCTGGTTATGCCGAACATAATGCTTTTTCGTGGTGGAATGATTTTGTATTTTTAACCAAAGAACTTCTCCAAAAGACTGGTATCTATAGTGGGTCTATTTTGGCGGTGGGTTGTAGTGCTATTGCTCCAACTATGCTGCCTTTGAATAGCAAGGGAGAGCCGCTTCGGAACGCTATTTTGTACGGAATAGATAATCGAGCCGAGAAAGAGATCTCTGAGATGACTGAAAGAATCGGCGAAGATAAACTTTTGGAATATAATGGAATTCTTCTATCCTCTCAAGCTGCCGGTCCGAAGATATTGTGGTTTATGAAGAATGAACCAGAGCTCTTTAAGAAGACAGCCAAGATCGTTACCGCTACAACTTATTTGGTCTACCGTTTGACCGGCCGTTCGGTAATAGATTATTATACGGCAAGCACCTTTAATCCCTTTTTTGATTGCAGGAAAAAAGAATGGACAGACGCTCTTTGGCCAGATGCTCCCCTCGGTTTGTTACCCGAAATAACCTGGACTACCGACATAGTTGGTGAGATTACCGGAGAAGCTGCTAAAGAAACTGGATTGAAAGAGGGCACAAAAGTCATTGCCGGCACATCAGATGCAGCGTCAGAAGCTATAAGTTCCGGAGTGGTAGAAAGTGGTGACTTGATGATAATGTACGGGACCAGTTCCTTCTTTATTGAGATAACTGATAAGTTTGCTAAAGCGGACAGAAATATATGGCCTACTATATTTTTACAACCAGAGCAGTATGCAATTGCCGCTGGTATGTCTACTTCGGGAGCAATAATGTCCTGGTTTAGTGATCTATTAGGCGGTTGTTCATATAAGTTATTAGATAGATTAGCTGAGGAAATTTCTCCGGGGTCTGAGGGGCTTTTACTCTTACCCTATTTTAGCGGAGAAAGGACGCCGGTAAATGACCCTAATGCCCGAGGAGCGTTAGCCGGATTAAGCCTGTTCCATAAAAAGGGACATATCTTCAGGGCAATTTTAGAAGCAATAGCCTATGGTATTAGAGATAATATAGAGAACATAGAGAAAGCGGGTCTTCCGGTAAGAAGAGCGGTAGCTATCGGGGGAGGAACCAACAGTGCGGTCTTATTACAGATTGTAAGTGATGTTACAAAATTAGATCAGTTAATTCCCAAAATAACTTTAGGGGCTTGTTATGGTGATGCTTTTTTAGCAGGCTTGGGCATTGGACATAATAAATCATTGGAGGATATTTTGAATTGGGTTAAATGGGAGAAAAAAATAACTCCTATAGAGAAAAATAGTTCTCTGTATGATGAATATTTTAAGCTTTATAAAGAGCTGTATCGAGCAACATCTAAAGTATCCCACAACTTGGTAGCCATTTCTAAAAGATAAAATTTTATAAATAAATAAAAATTGAGGAAATTAATTATGAATAAATTTAAAAGATTAGAAGATCAACTTAGAGAATTAACCGCTATTCCCAGCCCTTCCGGTTTTGAAGAGCCGATGATTAAATATATGTATGAAAAATCAAAGGCATACGGAATTAAAGCAGAGGTCGATTCACTGGGGAATGTCGTAACCAGTTTTGGAGCCTCTTCTAAGGGACCAAAAATTATGATAATAGCTCATATGGACGAAGTGGGAATGATTGTACGTAAAATCAGCTCCAATGGTTTTCTGAAAGTAGAGAAAATTGGGGGCATCCCCGAAAAGATACTGTTAGGCTGTAAAGTGCTGGTGAGAGCAGAGAAAGGTAATTTTATCGAAGGAATTGTCGGGAGTAAATCCCACCACCTTACCGCTGTCAGTGAAAGATATAAGGTAATACCCATCGAGGAACTGTATATCGATATAGGCTGTTCCAGCCCTCAAGAAGTCCTCTCTTTAGGGGTTAATGTGGGCAGTTCAATTACTTACGCCAGAGATTTTGTTCGAAACGGTCCTATTGTTTTTTCCCCTGCTATTGATAACCGGGGAGGCTGCCTGGTTCTGCTTTGCCTTATGGAAAGACTTTTAAATAAGGAATATTCTCCGGAAGTTTATCTGGTAGGTTCAGTGCAGGAGGAATATAATTTAAGGGGAGTACTGCCTGCTGCCCGGGCAATAAACCCTGATTTTGCTATAGCTATAGATGTAGCGGTATCTTGTGAT
>JADHVN010000077.1 GCA_016783995.1 Actinomycetota bacterium | reverse complement strand
CCTTCTAGTGGGAAAAGTCCACAATATACCATAGGCTTGGGTTTTTTATAACCTGGAAGATTTGTCCTTGCAGGTTCCTCAAAAGAAGTTATAGTATCTCCGACTACAATATTTTCAACTTCTTTAATTCCAGTAATAATATATCCTACTTCCCCTACAACTAAGCTTTCTTTTTTTATCATCTTAGGAGCAAATACGCCCACTTCTTCAACTATAGTATCTGTTTTTTCACCCATAAACTTTATTTTCACTCCTGCTTTTATTATGCCATTAAAAACCCTAACAAGAGCAATTACACCTCTGTATGAATTATACTGGGAATCAAATATTAAAGCCTGAAGAGAACTTTCTAACCTGCCTTCTGGAGGTGGTATATCAATAACTATCCTATCTAATATTTCACGAACCCCCTGCCCTGTTTTTGCACTGATCTCAGAGATTTTACTTTTTTCTACCCCAAGTATTTTCCCATATTCGTTTCTAACTTCCTCGGGTCTTGCGCTTTTTAAATCTATTTTATTTATAACTGGTATTATTTCCAGTTTGTTATCAATCGCTAAATATACATTAGCCAGTGTTTGTGCCTGTATCCCTTGAGCTGCATCCACAATAAGAATTGCTCCTTCACATGCAGCAAGACTTCGAGAAACCTCATAGCTAAAATCAATATGACCCGGAGTATCTATTAA
Organism: Actinomycetota bacterium; assembly: GCA_016783995.1. The sequence goes on along the minus strand of JADHVN010000077.1, from coordinate 6,143 downwards.
ATTAAATATATACTGCTTTCCATCCAGTTTGCAATTATATAACACCCTGACCGTACGAGCTTTTATAGTAATACCATGTTCTCTTTCAAGATCCATATCATCCAGATACTGATCAAGCATTTCCCTCTGACTGACCGTATCCGTAAGCTCTAAAATTCTATCTGCAAGCGTAGATTTACCGTGATCAATATGAGCTATTATTGAGAAGTTTCGGATTAATTTGCTATCTGTCATAATTTAATAGATTAATATATTCTAAAGAGTAATTTATCATAAAAGAAGTACTAATATAAATTAAAAAGTTACATTACAATAATTCTTCGAGATAATTAATTTCAATATTACTAACTTTTTTTAATCCTCCTAAATAAACTCAATACAAATTTTATTTCCTCCATTTTAAATAAAATAGTACAGGATATATAAATTCCAGCTCCAACTACTATTACCAAAAGTAGAAATAATATCAAAGACCATAAACTATTATAAGTAAAACTATTAAGATATCTCCATAAAAAATATATAACAACTCCCATTATAGCTGATGAAGCAAGAATTTTACCATAAGATTTAGCTATTCTTTTACCACCAAAATTCCCTACCTTCTTTCTTAAGATAATAACAAGTACTACAACATTAAATAAAGCTACAAGTGATGTTGATAAAGCCAGTCCCCCTACATCCATATATTTTATTAGTATCCAGTCTAACAATAGATTTACTGCAATCGAAATACCTGCTACCTTAAGAGGTGTTTTCACATTTTTAAAAGCATAAAATAATCTGTTCAGTATCATAAGAAATCCAAAAAAGATAAGCCCTAAACTATGAAAAATTAAAATATATGCAACCTTATCCGTGTCAGCAGCACTAAAATTATTATGCTCAAACAATAATTTTATTATTGGGTAGCTTAAGATAACCAGTCCTGTTGCTGCAGGAATCATGATATAAGCAATTTCCCTAATCCCAAGTGAAAAGCTTTCTCTAAAGCCTTTCATATCCTTATCTGCAGCCTGTCTTGAAATTAATGGGTACAAAACAGTTACTATTGCTACTGAAAATACACCCAGCGGCAGATTGGCAACTCTCCATGAAAGATCAAGAGCAGTTGTATTTCCAGCTCCCAGGTTGAGAGCAAAGAATTTATCCACACTATTATTAAGCTGAACTGCTCCAAGACTTAATAGAATAGGTATCATAAGGGAAAAGATTTCTTTTACTGCCTTGTTTTTAAAATCTATTTTTAACCTATATCTAATCTTTGAAACTCTAACCTGGGGCAGTTGTATAATTAAATGCATAATTGATCCTATAATCACACCAATAGCCATGCTTATTATCCCAAATTTTGAGTAAAAGATTATAACTGAAATAATAATAAATATATTTAACACAAAAGGAGCAAGTGAAGGAGCAGTAAAAATATTATGTGAATTTAAAATACCTGTGGCCAGTCCTGATAAACTTAACATTACAAGTGAAAATATCATAATTCTATTCATGATAACAAATTTAGTAACATCTAACTGATTATTTGCAATATTTGAAAGCAAAATCCCTATCTGGGGAGAAAGAATAAACAAAACAATAGAAACTACTGTAAAAACAATTATAATAATATTTATAACTGAATTTACAAATGTTCTTAACTCATCCTTCTTTTTTTCTTTGAGATATATTGAATAAATTGGAATAAAAGCAGCAGTAATTAATGATTCAGCAAATATTATTTTAAAGAGATTAGGAATAAAAAATGCCCAATTAAAAGCGTCAGTATCATAGCTTATCCCAAAATAACCTGCCATTATCTGATCTCTTACAAGTCCTGATATCTTGGAAAGCAGTATGGCCAGAATTACAATGAATGTTGCACTAAAGATTCTCTTTCTTGAAAATAAGTAATCCTCATTTGTATCCATATTCACCAATAATTATTTTTAAACAATCTTAAAGAAGCGTATTATATCATTTAAACTATAATTATAATAAATATTTTTATTTTTTAAAAAAAGTGTTAAAATAACTCCTCGTAGAAAATTGTGATTTCAGGAGGTAATAATTAATGCCAAATATTAAGTCTCAGATTAAAAGAGATAGACAGAATATAAAAAGAAGAGAAAAAAACAAAGCATTAAAGAGTAAAATTAAAACTCTGAATAATAAATTTATTCAATCTATTGAAGATAATAATATAGAAGAAGCCAGTAAAAATTTAAAACTACTTTTCAAAGCTCTGGACAAAGCAGCTAAAAAAAATGCAGTTCATAAAAACTTCGCTGCTAACAAGAAATCAAAAGCTTCCAAACTGTTAAATTCAATGGAATCAGAGGAACCTAAAAAATCGGAGAAATCAAAGTAAGCTTCCTGACCCAATAATAATCTGAGTTATTAACTTTTTTACTAAATTTATGTTCTTAGTATCACCTTTACGAAAGTTAATATCAAAATCATTTAATATATTAAAAATTCTAGCGATCTCTGCTTCTGTGTAATTTTTACTATATCTTATATACTTGTTAATGATTTTATTTATAAAGAAAGGCGGGCCGTTTATATTATTATAAATATAGTCCTTTACTTCCTGCCTGGAATCATCAAATTTAATATACAGAAATGCTTTAAACATTCTATGAATAAGAACAATAAGTCCCAACAAACTCTGTCCCTCGCTAATAATATATTTTAATGCTCTTATTGCATTATTTTTATCCCTTTTTCCAATATAATCAACCAGATCAAAAATCTTCATTGAGTAAACCCTGTTTACCAGCCTTTTCACTATCCTATCATTTATAACTTTTTCTTTTTCGGAAATTATGTAAGTGTATAATTTCTCGTATTCGACAGCCAGCAGGCTTTTATCAAAATTCACATTTTCTATTAATACTCCTGCAGCACTACTGGTAAATTTTATACCATCAAGTTCCGATCTCTCATCCAACCATTTCTTAAGACTACTGGCCATAGGCATCTGTAGTTTCTTAATAGCACCAATTCTTCTAACAATGCCTAAAAATTCAAAATCAAGTTTTTCCTTCAGAGATGTAATGATAAATATAGTGTCAAAATTTTTTCTATCTAATTTTGAGAGATAACCTGTAATCATTTTTAAAATACTTGACGGCGCCTTTTCAATATTTTTAATTATGGCTACCTTTTTTTTAGAAAAAAAAGAAGGAGTGGTTACAAAATTAATAAATTCTTTTTCGTCAATTTCTTCTTCTCCGTAAAAAAATTTAAAATCAGTGTCAAAATTTATCTTACCCCTCAAAAACTTCTTAATACTTTCAATTCGATCATCCAAAACAGACAAGCTCTTGCTTGTATACAGGTGGCATGGTCTTAAATCATCTAAATTCAATATTTTTTTTGTTTCTTTTACAATTACCATAATAATTTCAAATCAAACAATTATTAATAAATAAACCTGGCAACTGACTAAAGTACATACTCTTTCTTTCATTTCATTCCTCTTATTGCCTGATCTTTACAGGCTTTCTTTTCAATTTCCTTCCAGCTTAAATCCCTAGCATCATCAAGAACTTTAACTGTCCCTTGAAGTATACCCGCTCCTTACCTTTATTAATAATCAATAATATATCATATCAGTTGATAAATATAGAGTCTGGTTTTACTTTATATTATGTCTGTAATCTGTATATTTAACGATTACAGCCAAAAAAATAATAAGTACTAGATAATATATTAACACATATTTTAAGGGGAAGTACTCAAGCCTTAATATGCTAAAACTTAACTTGCCGAAAAATTCTACCATTTTTAAAATACAGCTTAAAATTATTGAAGAAGGCTTTATAAAAAATCCGCCAATCGGAGGCCAAATTAATCCAAGGATAGAAGACATAACTAAAATAAGCAATGCTAAATAAAAAACTGGAATTATTACTATGTTAGAAAATAATGAAACCTGGGAAACTTCCCCAAAAAAATAAGCTAACATTGGAAATATGGCAATGTTTATAGAAAAAGTTATCATTAAGATTCTTAAAATGTAATTACTTTTCCATTTAAAATTCGGAATTATTTCTTTAAAAAATTGCAATAATATGGGGTTGATAAAAACTATTGCAGCAATTGAGCAAAATGATAACCAGAAACCTATATCAATTAAAAAAGCAGGATTAAACAACATCATTATTATATATGTATTATACAGTATAATCTGAGAACTATATTCTCTCTTTAATTCATTAGCAAAAATTACAAAAACAATCATAATAGTTGCTCTTAGCATACTAGCTCTTTGACCAACAATAAGATTGTATAAGATTAAAAACAGGATTATAAACCCAATAAATACATGGGAGAAATTAATTTTTTTCATTAGAAATACAAAGAAATACATAAAAATTGAAATGTGAAGACCACTAATTGCAAGAACATGAAAAACTCCGCTTTTCTTAAAATTATCTAGCAGGTAACCAGGTACATTGTTTCTATTTCCTAAAATTACTGCCTCTGCTATACATGCATTTTCATAACACAGATTTCTATAGTATATATTTTCAAGGCAATTAACTACCTTCTGTCTTAATGAAAATATATGATATTTAAAACCGCAGCTTACAATCTTATTGACTTCTTCATCTGCTAAAAAATAAATAATTTCGCTATAATCTTTATTTTTAAAATCATACGAATTAATATCAATATTATTATCAGATTTCCTTTTCTCTAGACTCCCAATAATCCTTATAAAATCATCTCTCTTTAAAGAACATAGTGAGTTTTTCCTTAATCTTACATCTACAGCATCACCTGTTCTAAAATTTTTCATAACTCCCTGGTTTCTGTCATAAACATATACATTTGCTGCCTCAAGTGAAAAATACAAATTGCCATATTTAAATTTTGGATAGCTCGAAACTCTTCCTTCTAAAGTAATATCTTCAATACTTAAGTTATTATCCAGGGAGATTAAGTAAAAAATATTCTTGTCTTCTTTGATGCTATATATACAAAAGTTTAGATAACCTACAATCAAAAAAATCAGTGCCAGGATGCATACACCAACCATAGGTATGGGCTGACTTCTTAAGTTGATGATTTCTCTTATATTTGAATTGCCTTTATGTGATTGGATAATTTTTGAGGATCTAAAATTCTTCCTTCTGTTGGAATTTGAATCATAATAAATGTCTTCAGCTATAGATTTCTTAAGAAAAATGGTGCAGATAATTGATAAAGCAAAAATAAAAGAAATTAGAATTATAATAAAATTATTCTGTACAGTATATCTACTTCCAAGGAAGGTTCCTGCTGTCAATGAAATAGCCAGCAAAAGGTGGAAATTCTTCATACAAGTTAAATAGTTATCATATCTTTGATTGTTTCATATTTCTTTTCGCCAATACCTTTAACATTTTTTAAATCCTCTTCTTTCGTGAAAAGCCCATATTTTTCCCTATAGTCTACTATATTTTTTGCAATTACCTCACCTATTCCAGGTAATGATTCTAGTTCCTGGCAGGTGGCACGATTAATATTTATAACAACAGCCTCTAAAGAATTATTATCTAAATAATCATTGCTAGAAAAAAATAAAGTACTTCCATCAATAATTTCTTCATTTGATGGAATATAAATTCTCTGACCATCTATAAGTATTTGAGCCAGATTAACTACATCAAGACATGCTTCATCTGTAGGGCCACCTGCTTTCTCAAGCAGATCTACCACTCTTTCGCCGTCTTCCATTTCATATACATCAGGGTCTTTTACACTCCCGCATATATAAACTTTAATTAGATTTTCATAACTGGAGTTACTGAAACATCCGCCGTCCCCTAAATTGATTTCATTACCATTCTCATAATTTACACTACCTTCACTATCACTATCATTTCCTAAACTATTACTACCATTTTCTAGGCTGCTATTATTTTCTAAATCCCTTTCACTGTAATCATCACTCTCAATTTCACTGTAATAACTTTTCAGAATATTTTCCTTCCTTTCGATATTCCTTCTCTGATATATAAAAACTGCTGAAAAAATAATTATAATTAAAAATACTAAAAAAATAATTGTAAAATAGAAGTGTCTTTCTCTTTTATACTTAATCTTATCAATAAAGAATTTTAATCTATCAATTTTTTCCTTCATTTTTATTAAGTCCA
>JADHVN010000076.1 GCA_016783995.1 Actinomycetota bacterium | reverse complement strand
GTCGGGAAGCATTGATCCGACAGTTAAAAGTCCAAGGGGAGGAAATGAAGCTTTTTTACCCAATATTCTTAAAACTCTTTTAAAACTCCAGAAAGTTTCTTCGTAATCCGGATAGACTAGTAAAATTTTCATTATAAGTATTCTCTTTTCTTTTTAACTTCTAATATTTCCAATCAAGATTTCTGTCATTCTGACAGATTGTAAAACTAATGTAAAGTAATTTTGTTTTTAAAGTCACTTTATATGTTATAAACGATATTTCCTGATTTAAGTTACAAAATATTTTTGTAAAAAAGCTTTAGTTAAATTTAGAGAATAATAAATTTGCTAAAATACCAGCAACAGGCGGGAAGAAAATTTAAATCTCTTTACCAATGGAGAATGCTTTTCCCAGTTTTTTACCGGTACCCAGATAATCGCAGTTGGCTGGATCATAAAAGAATGGCTTTAATTTATCAATATCCGGAAGTTCATTGGAGCCAATCATAGACTGGTCCACTTTTACATCCAGAATTTCCCCAATGAACTGGGTATGCAGTCCAATCTCAATTGTCTTGAGTAACTTGCATTCCAATACAAAAGGAAACTGTTTTCCATAAGGGGCATCAACAAGGTTACTTTTTACCGGGGTAATGTTTGTTTTTACAAATTTGTCTTCGTTCCTGCCGGACACAATACCGTAATAATCTGCTTCTTTTACCATATTTTCAGAAAGAATATTTACAGTGAAAGCTTTCCTTTGCTTTATATTGCCATGAGTATAAGTCGCCTTTCGCATAGAGACTGCTACACATGGAGGATCAGAGCAGCAAATTCCTCCCCAGGCAGCAGTCATCAGATTCGGTCTTTTATTGATATCATAAGTTCCTATAATAAGAACCGGGGTAGGATAAATAATGGTCTTAGCTCCCAGTGATTTTTTCATAATTTCCTCTTCCATATTATTAATGTGTAAATTAAATCATAGATGCTTTAAACCCTTATAATTTTACTTTCTGATATTTTAAGAATATTCTAGGTAATATGTTTTAATTTTACAATGTTAAAAATCAAGGAAATCAGTAACTTATATAGATTTTAAGAAATTTCCGGATGCGTAGCCATTTTTTAAAAAAACATTGACTTCAATAAAAAAATCCTGTCAATAAAAAAATCCTTGACATGATGTATATTATTATATATATTTAGTTCATTATTATATACATTATGTTAACTATTATTGATATAATAAATTGGTAGGAAAGAATATAAAACTTAAAAATGACCTGAGAAGGTGCCGGTTTGAGCATAATGAGATTTCACAGCAAGAACTGGCAAATGCTCTGGGTGTAACCCGGCTTACCATTCATTCCATAGAAAAGGGGAAGTTCAATCCTTCTGTATTGTTAGCCTTGAAGATAGCTAAATTTTTTAAAAAACCTGTAGAGGAATTATTTTACCTTGGAGAAGATTAAATAAAGGAGCATAAAAAATGAAACGACTATTAAAAATAAGTAATAATACCACTTTAGTTTTATGTTCAATTTCAATTGCAGGCCTTATATTCACAAACACATTCTTTTTAATGCTAAGGAATATGATTATTAATATGGGAGATGTTGAAAGTTTTATGGATAAGTTTTCAATTCCAGTTGTAGCGGTGTATTTTATTTTTGGTTTTTTTCACCTATCGGCCATGCTTACTTTAATTCTGCAGTTAAATTTTTTTAAAAGAGATAACTTCCTCCGTGCCTTTCTATTTTTTACCGGTATTACTTCTTTATTGATGTTATTTGGAGACTTTGCGCTTGTAAGCGATATTTCAAAAGAATATATTTTTGGACTACCAGGTGAGTTTAACATCCTTTTTTTTAGTCAGGCACTTCATTTTATTTTCTATATTCTTATAATTGTTCTCCTTGTATTAACCAGAAAGTCAGTTAGGAAAGAGGGTGAAGAGATAGTTTTAAAAGACGATTCGATATTTATTAATGCACAATATATCGGGATCTTGAGTGGAATTTCAGGTTTGATTCTGATTACAATTTTTTCTTTTTTATATTTAACTGTATGTCCATTACCGTCATGGGCGGTGGATGCAGGAATTATTGTAATAAGCTTAATAGCTGTAATTCCATATATTCTGATAGTTCTTTACTGGCTGATAATCAAACTCAGGGAAGGGATAAGTGAATGGTACGATGAGAAGCAGTATCAGGATATAACCAGAGCAAGCCTGGTAACTCTAATAGCATCTATAATAGTAATGGCTGCAATCTTTGTTGTTCAATATTTTGTAAGTGCTTTTAATATCATGAGTGAAATCTGGTTTCCTTTTTATATATTTCTGGTATTGCTGTTATTTTCAGCAAGCACTTTATACTTCAATAAAAGCTATAGATTGATTTCTAAGGAGGGTAATAATAAGGATACAGCAAAAAGAAATAAAAATTTAGGACTGGTTGTTCTGGTAATTGGTTATCTGACTTTGATATTCTGGGCACTTGCAATTTTTATAAGTGTTGAAATAGGTATAGGCTGGAAAAGCTATACAGCTGTGGGATTCTTTGGATTATTTCTCATTTCCTCTGGTATTGTTTTTTTGATAAGCCTGATTTTTAATATTATAGAATCAAGGGAAAACAAGCGCATATCAAGAGGCCTGATATTTACCATAATCAGTTTTCCTCCGATTGCATTCTGCTATCTGGCAATACTGGTAAAAGCATTGACTGAAGGGCATTAAATAGATTTATAGTTATTCCACTTCATACTACTCTAGACTAAATAATATATGGAGTACTGCTTGAAAATTATTAGAAAAAATATTTTTGTAGTAAAAAAAATTATAGAAAATAAATAATTTATCTTTTTTAAAGACAAAAGCGGAAATATTTATATAATATAGAGGTAATCAATTTTAATCTTGCGGAGGACGAAAGATGAATGGATCGAAGCATTATTCTATTGCGGTTATACCCGGAGACGGTACAGGACCGGAAGTTATAGTGGAGGGTAAAAAGGTTCTCGAGGCTGCAGGTAAAAAACATAACATAAGTTTTAAATTTACCGATTATAATTTTGGCGGTGATAGATATTTAAAGACAGGAGAAACACTTCCTGATTCTGCCGTTGACGAACTGAAACAATTTAAGGCAATATATCTTGGTGCTATTGGGCATCCTGATGTGACGCCGGGAGTTTTAGAGGTTGGCATTTTATTAAAATTGAGATTTTCGCTGGATCAGTATATAAACTTAAGACCGGTAAAACTTTATCGCGGTGTTGGCTGTCCTCTGAAGGACAAGGGTCCGGAAGATATAGATTTTGTGGTTGTAAGGGAGAATACGGGAGGACTGTATACAGGACATGGCGGTGTAACCAGAAAGGGAACTCCGTATGAGGTTGCAACCCAGGTGATGGTTTATGACAGGCAGATGGTCGACAGATGCCTGGAATATGCTTTTAATCTGACAAGGGCAAGAAAAGAAGAAGGAAAACCGGGAAAACTTACCCTGGTTCATAAAACAAATGTGCTCACTTATGTAGGAGATCTGTGGTACAGGGCATTTATGGAAATGGCAAAGAAGTTTTCCGATATTGAAACGGATTATAATCATATTGATGCTGCATGTATGTGGATGATAAAAAATCCTGAATGGTTTGATGTTATTGTTATACCAAATATGTTTGGAGATATAATTACCGATCTTGGAGCGATGATCCAGGGTGGTATGGGAATTGCAGCAGGAGGAAATATTAATCCCGGTGGAACTTCAATGTTTGAACCCATAGGAGGCTCTGCTCCAAAATATACCGGAAAGAATATTATAAATCCGCTGGCGGCAATAGAAGCGGGAAGGATGATGTTAAAGCACCTTGGAGAAAAAGAAGCAGCCAAATCTATTGAAGATGCTGTTTCTTACGTGTGCACTCAGGTAAAGAGTTTAAGTGCCGGTAAGATGGGCTACAGCACAACAGAAGTAGGGGATATGGTAGCTGAGTATATTAGTGGTAGCTAATTACCGGCAAAATAAGGGATATTTAAGGGACATTCAGGGATACTACTTTAGGGTCAGTGTAATTGTGATAACATTTTTAAGGCTTTAAAAATTTTTGGTAGCGCATTGTTTACAGAAGTGGAACCAGATTTTAAGAGATTTAGCTAACATTTGTAAATCAGATGGACAATCTACACAAAGTTGGAACCTGAATATTGGGTTTAAGTAAGGATGTTCTTATTCCGGAATTAATTTAATTTATTCGATAGCAGATTCTTAATCTGTTTAAATCACTGCAACAATATCATCATCAAAATAGTTATTGCATTTGTGTAATTAGAGTTTTAATATATGTAAGTTTAAATGATGGATACAATTAGTTCATTTTTTAAAATAATAACAGATCGGGTAAAAGATTAATAACTATTGATAGAGAAAGTAATGGAAATTCGTAACGTTGCGATTATCGCTCATGTTGATCACGGTAAGACCACCCTGGTGGATTCCTTGCTGCGTCAATCAAAAACCAAATTAAATAAAGAAGTTGCAGACATAACCTGTATTATGGACAGCAATGAGCTTGAACGAGAACGAGGTATTACTATTTTTTCGAAAAATGCCTCAGTAGTTTGGCGTGGAGTAAAAATCAATATTATCGATACTCCAGGACATGCTGATTTTGGTGGTGAGGTTGAACGGGTTTTAAAAATGGCTGAAGGTTCGCTGCTGCTGATAGACGCCCAGGAGGGCCCAATGCCCCAAACCAGCTTTGTTTTGAAAAAAGCCCTTGAATTAAAACACAAAATTATAGTTGTAATTAATAAAATTGATAAACCTAATGCTAACACTAGTGAAGCTTTAAATAAAACTTTTGACCTTTTTATTGATCTGGGTGCCGATGAAAAAACGGCTAATTTCCCGATTATTTATGCTTCTTCCAAATTTGGTAAAGCCGGTTTATCACCTGATTTAAAACAGATGAAGGATGTTTCCCCTTTATTTGATGAAATTGTTAAATATATTCCTCAGCCTAGCGGTGAAGTAAATTTGCCCTTACAAATGTTGGTGACATCTATCAATTGGGATAATTATAAGGGCCGCATTGCCCGGGGAAGAATTTATAATGGAAAAATTGAAGCAGGGCAAGAAGTAATGCAAATCAATCGCAAAGGACTAATGAAAAAGTATCGTTTGATTTCACTTTCGAATTTTCAAGGTCTGGCCCAAATAGAAGTTAAGGAAGCTGAAGCAGGAGAAATCGTAGCCATTGCCGGTATTCCGGATATTATGATCGGTGAAACTATTGCAGACATTAATAAACCTCAAGCTTTGACTTTACTAAATATTGAAGAACCAACTGTAAAAATGACTTTTAGTATTAATTCTTCTCCGTTTGCGGGAAAAGAAGGCAAATTTACAACTTCCCGGCAAATAAGGGAAAGACTTTACAGGGAACTGGATAATGACGTAGCATTAAAAGTTGAAGACAATCCTGGCGGTGGCTGGATTGTTTCTGGGCGGGGTGAGCTTCATCTAGCTATTTTTATTGAACGCTTGCGCCGAGAAGGTTATGAGTTTCAAGTTTCCCAGCCGCAGGTCATTATTAAAGTCATTGACGGTAAGAAAATGATCCCTTATGAAAAAGTCTTTATTGAGGTGCCGGAAGAGTATTCGGGCGCTGTGATTCAAAAATTAGGCAGTCGTTATGGCCTAATGCAAAAAATAGAAGACAAGGACGGTATTGTTCATCTGGAATTTGTTATTCCCACCCGCGGTTTATTTGGTTACAGGCGGGAATTTATGACCGATACCCGTGGTCTGGGTATTATTAATACATTGTTTTACCAGTATCTGCCAGAAAAAGGTGAATGGAAAGAACGCGATAGGGGATCACTGGTGGCATATGAAACCGGTATTACCCGACTGTATGGTTTAACCAATGTTCAAGACCGTGGTGAATTATTTTACGGTCCCGGCAATAAAGTTTACAAAAGCCAGGTGGTCGGACAAAATTCTCGCAGTGAAGATATTTGGGTTAATGTTTGCAAAGAAAAACAGTTATCCAATATGCGTTCCAAGGGCGAAGGCGGTAAGGAGCATTTTAATATCCCCAGAATAATGGACCTGGATGATGCTTTGGAATATATTGATGATAGCGAACTGGTTGAAATAACTCCTAAGTCGATACGCATTCGTAAAATTGTCTCAACTGAATTAGAAGAAAAACGAAGAAGAAAAAACTCAAAACAAATAAAACTTCCAAAACTAACTTCAAATCATAGCTTGATTTAAAAAAATCATCACTTTTAATAACGGTAATGCTATAGATATAACTCTTTTTACTATTAAAAGACCCCACCTAAGTGGGGCCTTTTTTAGATATTATCTAATTAATTACGTGTTAATCAGATTAATTTAATATCTTCTATAGTTACTGTTTGTTCTTTCTCTTTGAGGACGAGCTTCATCAACTTTTAAATTACGACCTTCAAAGTCTGTGCCATCTAAAGCTTCTTTTGCCTTTTCTGCTTCTGATGCATCTGCCAGTTCAACAAATCCAAAGCCTTTATTTCCAATTACATTGGCCGATTTAACTTGACCATGCTTGGAAAATAACTCTTTCAATTGCTCATCAGTAACAGAGTAGCTTAAATTTCCTACATAAAGTTTGTTACCTTGCATACTTACCTCCTTTTAATTATTATCATTTCTCTAAGTTCTACAATATTTCTTTTAGAGAGGTAATTGCGAGTAACAATCCTAACTCTTAATTAAAATACTATCAAACAAAAAGAGTGCTAAGTATAAATCTTTTAATAAACTTTTGTCAAGGGTTTTAATTTTAGATGATTAATTGCTGATTCTAACGTTGTCTTTTTTCTGATGATTATCCCGCTTGGCATTGTAAAAAATATGGATGTAGAGGGAGAATTCGAACTTTTATTAATTTTGAATAATTTTTTATATATATCTATAAAGATGTATTGAGTTGGTAGCCTCAA
>JADHVN010000075.1 GCA_016783995.1 Actinomycetota bacterium | reverse complement strand
ACCCACTTCTCTACCGGGACATAGCGAAAAGTTTTACCAAATAGTTCTTTATTTTTCTTGCTTACTGCTTTTAATTTCTTTACAACTTCCTTTGGCTTTGGGACATCTATCAGAAAAATGCCGTTGTATTTAGATTTTAGAAACTTTGGTTTAACCTTTATCTCCTTCATCAAGTTTTCAACACTCTCCCTGCTGCTGGCAATATGAGCTGGATCATATGTTACTACAAGTTTTACCTTCATAAAAATCACTCCTAAAAGATAATTTTTATATTTGTAATCATTATATTGTATATAGGATAGGAAGTCACATAATTGATTTTTTATACCTCTAGATTATAAAACAACTGGAGCCTGTAAGTGTAATCTTTAAATCACTATAATGAATTGATGTATAATACAACACCGTCCCAAGAAGAAATATATTATGTGACATGGTCATTACAGATATTACGATGTTTTATTTGATTTGAATAAATTTTCTTAAAATTGTTAGCAAAGATAATCTTTAAGTGAGTATTTTTTAAGTAAGCCCCTAAGATGCCGGAGCCCTACAGCACTATTAAATCTTCAGCTATTGATATTCTACTGATATTATGTAGTTTAAGGTCTTTTTTTGCCATTAAAGATATTAAATTAAATTGAATAATAAAAACATGGATATTAATAAAATAGGAAGCGATCATTATGAGCTACTAATATTTTCCGAGGTTCCAAAAAGTGAGCTATCCTACGGAGTTAACAATATCAGCGCAACTGCAAAAAATTCTATTCAAGATAAAGAGGAGTATATTCTAAACTTTGTATTTTTAGATAAATAAAAAATCTCTTAAATTGGTTATTAAAGCTCATTAAAAAAGTATGTTATTTTTAATTTACCTTAAAACTTTCAATAACTCTTTAGCTGCTTCCTTTGGACCTTCTATTTCAAAGCCCTCAATACCCAGTCTGGTTCGTACCTGTCCCACAAATATTTTCTTTATATAAAATGCCTTAAAATACTTTAGTGCAAGCTTATCATGTAACTCCTTATATTGCGGTGGGCCAAATATATTGGCAAAATAGGAGTGGACAATACCCGTAGAGGTGGTAGTCCCCTTACTCATAACCGTACCCTCACCAAATAATTTTATAGCATCTTCATAATTTTCAATTTTTTCAATAATTGGATGTTCATCATCTATTTGTTCGTAATTATTGGCGTATAAAATATAATCAATTTTTAGGCCTTCTATGACACTTTCAAAAGGAGTTAAAGGTAGTATTAATCTAGCATTGATAAGACTGGGATTCATAAAAATTGCCCTATCCATCTGGCCAAAAGCATAACCTGGTTGAAGATCATCAAGTCTTAGAAATGCTCCAATTTCAGTACCATAACCTTTGATATTTCCTTTCTTGTCAATTTCTACTGATCCCATATCATCTGCAATGACGTTAATATCGCTAAGCTCACCTTTTCCAACAATTCTAAAAGCTTCAATTAGCTCGGACTTTCCCGCTCCAGTATCTCCAATTATGAGTAATATTTTTTGTAAGCCATTTATAAAAGTTAATTTTATCAGAGCTCCATGGAATGGAAAGAGTCCTTTTTTCATCATCTTAATATTGTGAAGGGTTAAAACCATTTTTTTAAGATACCCAAAGTAACCAAATTCATCTCTTCCAGGAACCGCAGCAACCAGCATATCATTTACTACGTCGTCATAAAAGACCGTTGGGATTGTACCAAAACTATCTAAAGAATTTTCTCCTACTCCAAACAAATATATCCCATCCGGTTTCTTTTCCAGGTTTTTACCGCTTGCAAGCTCAAAAAGATTGCAAAGGGAAAACCCAAGTTCAAAAAATTTATAATGAAAATAAATAAGGATGGTTAATTTTCCTACCTTTGCCGGATAACATATCCATTCGCTTCTGTCAATAGTTACCAGATCCAAGGGATTTAAATCTACTTTAATAAACTCGCCTGATCTTTTGTTCATAGGTGTATTTAAAACCAGTGGTGGGTAGAGAAGAACCTGACGAATTACAGAAATGTTACTTAATTTATTATATCTTCCATCATTAGGAAATAAAATCTTTTTACTTTTAGCTATAGCTGCAACCTCAGCACCTGCCCTGACCTGCCTGTATACTCTTGGATGGTTTCCTGTGATATTTTCCTGAATATTTCTGTAAATATATCTAACAAGATGGGTTAGCTTTTCTATAGTTTCATTAAAGATGCGGTATGGCTTTGTATCCCTATCGTCTTCTACTGAATCCCTTTCACATATTATAAATCTTTTAAAACTTCTCCAGTAGTTATAGAGATATTCGATAAAATTATTAAAAACCTGCTCATCCTTTAATAATCTTTTAAACCCTTCTATATTTTCCTTTACTTGACCTATAGACAGTTCCAGCAGCAGCTTTAAGCTTTCAACCAGTAAATCAATATCTTTTTTATTTAAATTCTTTTTGGAAAAAGAACTAAGAAGAATTGAATTTTTCGTTTCTAATCTCTTTAGGCACCTTTCCAGAATTTTGTGAAACAGCTCGCTTAAAATAAGCTCTTCACCAGTTTGGCAGATCTTGCCATTCAGTCTTATTATTACTTTGTTTTCTAGTAACTGATGCTTTATATTATGCACTATTAATCCTTTCTTTCTTTACAATTTATTTAAAGATAATTTAATGGATTCTGGGCTATTCCATTAATTCTTACTTCAAAATGCAGATGTGGGCCAGTAGTCCAACCAGTAACACCTATATGCCCTATTAACTGTCCTCTTTCCACCATTTGTCCGGGCGATACGGCAAAACCCGAAAGATGTGCATAGAAGGTGGCAAATCCACCTCCATGATATATCAGTACTGCATAACCATATCCACCCTCATATCCTGCTAGTATAACCTGGCCACTATCAGCAGCAATTACTGCTGTGCCCAGGGGAGCATAGAGGTCAATTCCTGAATGGAACCTTCTGGTACCTGACAGGGAACTTCCCCGGTACCCAAATCCTGACGATATCCTGCCGTTTGTGGGCCACTGGAACTTCCCCGCAGGAGCAGAACCATACCTGTAACTTTCAAGAACTTTTATAATCTCTGCTTCTTTTGCTGAAAGCTGCCTCTCAAGCTCCATTAGAGATTCTTTGCTGGCTTTGGTACTTGACAGAATACTTTGTTTTTCACCATATATCTCTTCTATGTTTCTTTTTTTTACCTCAGCCTGGGATATCAGCTTTTCAATTTCTGATCTCTGTTTTTTCTCTTTCTCTCTAAGATCAATAAGATTGTTCTTAATTGAGAGGGTGGACTGCCTCCTGACTTTGATTTCTTTTAGCATTTCCATATCCTTGCCTGCCAGTATATTCATAAGCTTTAATTTTGAGAAAAAATCAATAAAATCCCTACTACCAATAAGTAGGTCCAAATAATTTTTACTGCCACTTTTATAAATAGCAATGACCCTGTTATTTAAGGCACCGGTCATATCCTGTAGTTCCTGCTCAGTTACTATCAGTTCTTCTTCATTAACCATTATTTCTATAGTGATCTCATCAATGGAGCTCTTGGCTTTTGCCAGTTTTAAATTAAGTTCTTCCAGCTCAGAGAGTGAGGAAATCAGGTTTTCTTCAACTTCCTTTACCTGCTTAAAATAATCTGCTTCCTTCTTTTTAATTTCATCCAGTCTTTCCTGGGTTCTTTCTTTTTCACTTCTTATTAGATCAAGCTCTTCTTCAAGCTCCTGGGCTCCTATTGTTTTTTTTGGGATAACCAGAGGAGTAATAATCATTAAAATAAAAAGCAGTATAAAGATTTTATTTATAATTGTCGTATTGGTATGCATCAATACTTTTATATTTTTTATATTATTCTTCTGCTTGATTTTCAACAGAGTTGTTTTCAGCTTTTAATTCAATAGAAACCTCAGAATCATAATCCAGGTATCTTCCAGCCTCTGGTATCTGATTTGAGACCTTACCCAATAAGTCGGGATCTGGATAAAATAAAACCACAAACCCCAGGTTTTTTAGCTCCTCTATGGCTAAAATCTTATCTTTTCCCACTACATCAGGCACTTCTACCTTGTTGTAGACATTACATATATCTTTGGGTTCCTTGCCTTCCAGAGCCCTCATCATATATTCCCTCCATATATCTGCAGGAAACGTACCACCTCTACTACAGTGCGCTCATTTATGGGTTCCATCTTCCTGCTTGAATCTTTATAGCCCATCCAGACCACTGTGGCAAGCTCTGGAGTATAACTACCAAACCAGGTCTCTGCATTGTTGGTAGTAGTACCAGTTTTTCCAGCCACTGGCCTACACCAATATTGGCACCTTTACCGGTTCCCTCTGTAATTACCCTCTTTAGAATCTGGGTGATGTAATATGCTACTGGCTCTTCGAGTATTTCCTTATTTGATTCATTTTCCTGGTTATCGTATTCATATAAAATATTGTCTGCTGAATCTGCAATCTTAAGAATGGCAACCGGCTCATAATAATGGCCTCCTGAGGCCAGAGTGGAGAATGCCTTACAAACATCCAGGGGGGTGATTCCAAACTCAAGTCCTCCCAGGGCAATAGTGGGGTTATTTCCAATATCAGAGATTTCCATTTGACTGCAGAGTCTATCTACATTATCTGCACCCACTTTCATCATAAGCTGTGCATAGACCACATTTACCGAATAGATAGTAGCGTCTACTACCGACATTTCATCTTCATATTTCTTACCCCCATAGTTGTCTACTACCCAGTCAGGGTCACTGGGCATATCAATGGTTATGGGGCCATTTGGGTTATATTTGGTATTCGGAGATAGGTTCTGGTTTAGCGATTCCATTAAAACCATTGTTTTAAAAATAGAGCCGGGCTGCCTCTTTCCCTGGATGGCTATATTAAATTTGCTCTCTGAATAATCCTTCCCACCAATTAAGGCATGGATATAATCGTTACCGGGGTTCATGGATATAAGGGCATAGGAGGGTCCAATCTCCTGGGGAAAAACAGTCTTTATTGCCTCCTCAGCTTTATTTTGAAGATCCAAATCAAGGGTGGTGTATATCTTTAATCCACCTTTGAATACATCATAATCAGTAAATTTTTTCATATAAAGAATCTCTTTTATATAGTCCACAAAATAAGGTGCTATTCTATCACTATAATCCAGATTATCTTTTAATCCATATTCACTTAATACTACTGGGGAAGCTATAACTTCAAGATACTGGTTGCTTTCAATAAAACCTTGCTCATGCATAAGCCTTAATACCAGGTTTCTCCTGCTTGTAGCTTTCTCAATATTGTTAAAGGGCGAATAGCTTTCTGGTGCACGGACTAGTCCAGCTAGAAGTGCAGCCTGAGGTAGAGTAAGATCTTTGGCACTGGTTCCAAAGTAGACCTGGGATGCTTTTTCCACCCCATAGGTACCTGAACCTAAATATATGGTATTAAGGTACATCTCCAGTATTTTATCCTTGGTATAATGTCTTTCCAGCTTTATGGATATGGCAGCTTCGTTTATTTTTCTTTTCATGGTTTGCTCAGGAGTAAAATATACATTTTTAACATATTGCTTGGTGTGATGGTGCTTCCTCCCTGCACTATTTCACCAGCCCTAATATCAGCTACCAGGGCTCCGAGAATTCTTATATAGTCTACCCCCTGATGCTCATAATACCTTTTATCTTCTACAGAAATTATAGCATCTTTTATATACTGTGACATCTCTTTAAAATCTATGATCTCTCTATTTTTTTCGGCATGAAACTCAGCAATTAAGGTTCCATCTATGGCATATACCTTGGAAGTCTGAGCTAGAGGAGATGGGGTAAGTGCTTCCAGGGAAGGAAGGGAATTAAGATAAAAACTTCAAACAGAAGAGGCGCTAAAAAATATATAAAACAGGAAAGTTCAGATATTAACTATTTTCTAGATGCTGCTGCAATAGAAAAAGAAAGCCGCTTTGACGGCTACTATGCCATAGCCACAAACCAGGATAACCTGGATGCTGAAGATATACTTTCTGCTTACAATAACTTATGGAAAATAGAGCAGTCTTTTAGAATAATGAAATCAAGTCTTGAGGTGCGTCCCATATTTGTCTGGACGAAAAAAAGAATTAAAGGCCATTTTGTGGTATGCTTTTTGTCGTTCCTTTTTGGAAGACATCTTGAGTTCAGGCTAAATAAAAATGGTATAGCCGTTTCTGCAGAGAAAATAAGAGAAGCACTAAATTCATGCAATTTTGTAAAAGTATCTTTTAATCAAAATGCCTACTTTATTAAAGCCAAAGCAACAGAGCTTGCCCATAAGACCTTAAGAATCTTAAAAATTAAACCCCCTAAAACATTACTCCCGAAGAAGAACTAAACTTATAAGAAGAAATAGTAGTAGCAAAATGCACACTTTTTTGTATAAATTCGCCCTTTTTGTGCGGGATTTGCAAAATCAACTGACAAAGTCAGTAAAGACTACCTGGACAATCACAACCAAAATCCCCGGGTATTTGTGTGGAGTGTACCTGCAGAATGTATATTGGAGAAGATCTCCAAATGTAAAGAAGTGTTAGACACAGTACACTAACTTTGTCTAATATATATAATAGTTATCAAAGTTTTATTAAGATACACTGATAGAGTATTTATCAAAGTTCTTATATTTATGCAATACCTTTTTTCTACTAAGAAACTACCAGCAGCTCACCTGGCTCCAGCAGTGAAATCCCAGCATTTTTACCTATGATCTCAACCTTTATTATCTTCTTTGGTTTTTCCAGGTCAATTTTTTTTCTATTAACAACATCCGTCAACTTAATAATCAATTCATTGAAGTCATATTTATCATAATATCTTTTTTCCAAATCCATTTTCCATTTTTCATTTTCACCAATTTTTGGAACAAATGACTTTACCGCTTTCTGCATATCAGGTACTTTTGAGGTTACCCACTTCTCTACCGGGACATAGCGAAAAGTTTTACCAAATAGTTCTTTATTTTTCTTGCTTACTGCTTTTAATTTCTTTACAACTTCCTTTGGCTTTGGGACATCTATCAGAAAAATGCCGTTGTATTTAGATTTTA
>JADHVN010000074.1 GCA_016783995.1 Actinomycetota bacterium | reverse complement strand
CAGGTTGAATTAACAGATTATCACATTTATATATCAACCCTCGGATAAAGATTTAAAATTTTTTTCAAAATATTTTAGACGTGTTCACTGAATATTTACTTTAGAGGTTTATCGTAAAATTATCGACCAAAAAAGGGTTAAATGCGGGGAGTGGCTATGCAATGAGCCCTATACCAGAGGTCTATATAACGGATTTTAATTAGTTTAGGTACAATATCATTAAGCTTCTGTATTCTCTTTATTTTCTTTTTTCTCTTCTTTTTTAGGTATAATTACTTCTTTTAGTGCCTCTACTTTTTCTTTACTTTTCTCTATTATCTCTTTTCCTTTTCCCTTTACTTCTTCAAATTTGCTTCTGCTTTTTCCTATGAATTCTTTTGTTTTGTCTATGGTATCTGTTACGCCTTCTTTACTCCTTTTAACAAATTCTTCGCTTTTATCTTTTATATCTTCTCTAATTTCTTTTCCAGGTTTGGGCGCAAATAGGATACCTACAATAAATCCTATAAACAGTCCAGATAATAAAGAAATTAGTATTCCTAATAGATAATTTTTCCCTTCTTCTTTTTGTGCTACCACTTTTGCCTTATTTTCTTCATTCATTTCATCCACCTCCTTACATATTTTATTTATCATATTATCATATATACATTCCTATAAGAAATAGTATCTCTTTTGCAATACTGTCCTATTTCATTCTGCAATAAATAAATACTAAAATTAATAGCCTATCATTTGTTTTTAATATAGCAAAATGTCTAAAGCTTTCTAACTGGTTAACTTTAAGACAAAGAGGGCTGAATTACATCAACTGTAGGGGTGCACTCCAAAAAATACCTACCTTTTCTTACTTTCATATTAAGCCTGACTATCTTATCGATGTGTTCCTGGCTGTGTATCTTGGCATTTGACGGGAGCATTTTAAGCTCTTCTATATCTTTACCATCTCAAGCGTTAATGCTCCCGTCGTTCCTTTTACCTTACCATCCATTATTTCTTGAGTTTATCTTTTTTCTTCTTATCCTTTTTGCCTTTATCCTTGCCTTTATCCTTCTTGCCTTTATCCTTCTTCATTCTTGTTTCCTTCCTCTTCTATTTTTGTGGCCTTTAGGCCTGTGTGCTCTTCTCGTCTTTGCTATACTTTAAAAACTTCCCCACAATTTGGGCATTGGACTTCTTTTTTATCTGCTTCATCTTCTTCAATGGTTTCCTTTGGTATATGAAACTGTGTTATCATATTTTCTATTTGTCATCAATAATAATTTTTATTATTTTCATTTTATAGCTTCTTTCCTTCCAAGTGTCATGTTGCTATTTTTTAGCTGTATTATCAGCAAAATTAAAATTACCCCGAATTGCTTTACAGCTATTAATCATCTTCTCCCAATTTTATCCCAAATAAAAGCTAAAGTGGGTTTTATTAATATTCGGTACATTTTTTTAAATAAGCCAGGATATCATTTAAATTAGCGATAGCTAGAGCTACTACTGAATCAGCAGCGCCATAATAAACTAAAAGTTCATTTGTTTTTTCATCAATAACCACACCACAAGGAAAAACAACATCGTCTACATCACCCACTCTTTCGTAACTCTCTTTTGGTCCAAAAACCCAATCTCTGCTCCGACGGATTACTTCAAGAGTTTCTAAATCTAACAAAGCTAGTCCCACTCGATAAATAGTACCGGAGGCTGTATTTCTCGCCCCATGGTAAATAATTAACCAACCATCTGACGTCTCAATAGGCGGAGGGCCTATCCCTACTCTATTAGAATCCCAAGCTCTATGTCTGGTAGGAATCAATACTCTATCTTTCCCCCAGAAATCCAAATCTTTGGAGAAAGAAACCCAAATATCAGCTCTTCCTTCAACAATGGGTCTGTTTATAAGGGCGTAATAACCCTTGAAAGTTTTAGGGAACAAAGAAGCATCTTTATTGGGAGGTATTAATTTCCGCCCTAAGCGTTTAAAATTTAAAAAATCTTTAGTTGATATCAGAGAAATACCAGGGGGTTCTCCAGCCACTCCACCAAAGAAAGAAATACAAGTAATTACATATTCTTGCCGGTCTTCTAACCAAACAATTCTGGGATCTTCTAATCCAAAAATGGCTTCGCCAAATTCTGGCTCTGCTGTTAATGCTGGTCTAGAATTTATCTGCCAATTTGTTTTTCCATCTTTACTTTTAGCAATAGTTAAATGGGAATACCCTTGTTTATCTTCAGCTCGGACCAAAAGCAATATCTCATTATTAAATTTTATTGCACCGGGATTAAAGACGGCTCCTACTTTATAGGGCCAGTTTTCCGGAGTTAAAATCGGATTTCCTTCATAACGTTTAAAATATTCTTTAAAAATTTTATTATTCATTTACTTTGCTTCATTTCTTCATTAACCTTTGGTACCAGGATTACTTTAACAAGTCCCTTAATTTCTTTACCTCTATTGCACTTAGGTTATCTGATAATGCTATTATAATTTGCTGGTGTTTATTTTGCTATTGTTATTGCTGTTTTAGTTTGATGAATTTAATACCAATATCTAATGATGCCTTGGTGATACCGATAATATTCTTTGCTAAAAAATCATTAATAATTCATTTCAGGTATAAAAATATCCTCGCTTGAGCTCAATAAGTTGGTTCTAACTTTGCGTAGGGTGGCCAGCCATTAATTGGCTCTGGATGTTCACCAACAAAGGGGGACAACCAAAATTTTTAATCTATAATAAAAGTTGTTGGATTATAAATTTATAATCTATTTACCTGAACTTTTTATTATAACTAAGAACAGAGGTAAGAATAATAAGTATTAGCAGAATAGCTATATTCATATACAAAACACTGCTTTTTGAATAATATTCTGAAAAATAACCTGAAAGATACTGAAACACCATTACTCCTAAGTTTCCAAAAGTAAACATTAGCCCGGAAGCCGAGTTGATATGTTCCGGAAACAGCCCTAATGCTATGGAAAAAATAATTGGGAAGTTTCCAGCAATAGCAATACCAAACAAAAATATAAGGATATTCTTAAATACAAGATCTTGTATAAAAAGAATTCCTATTAGCAGTAAAAAGGATGCTATAAAACCAAAAAGCAGGACGTCCTTTTTCTTGAAGTGCTTGATCAATTTGACCCTTATTATCATACCAATAAAAAGAGATGCACCATATATTGAAAGGAAAAGAGAGCTAATGCTAACTTCTATACCGATATTCTGAAAATAAGACGTAAACCACATAAAAAAAGTATTTATAACGGAAAAATAAAAAAAGACTATCATCCCGCATATGATAAAAATAGTATTGGAAATAATTCTTCTGTTTGCTATAAACAATGTCTTTAGATTACTTCCTGTGCATACCACTTTCGGCATCTTGGTCTTCCATAATATAATCATTAAAGCTAACAATAATATCAGACTAAAAAGATAGAAATTTTGCCAATCAGTTTTTATAAAAAGTATTAGACTAACTATAAGAGGCGCAACAAAAAAACCTGCACTAGGTCCTATATCTAATTTAATCATATTTAATGTTCTCCGGGTGGGATTCATATTTCCTATAATAGAAAAATTTCCTACAAACAGGATTCCTCCTCCAAATCTCAGCAGGAAGTACGCAACTATAAAGATGGGAAAGGAATATGAAAAATACAGCATCATTAAACCAGCTATGCTCAGGCCAAATCCGATATAAAGTACTTTCTTTAGACCTATAAGCTCTATAAGGTTGCCGGCACCTAGTGTTACTAAAAGCAGGGGTAAAACACTTAAAGAAAGAGCTGAACCAATAGTGTCAAGACCAATTTTTAGGTCCTCTGAAATAAGCGGTATGAGAGGACCAATGATTAGTATGGATGAAAGCAGAACAAGTAACTGCGAAAAACCAGATAAGAGTATCCGATTTTGCTTAATTTTGTTAATCGTCTTATTTGCCATTATAAAAATTATAAAAAATAATTTGCTGTCTTAAGATATTAGTCTTAAGACAAGAATTAATCAATTTTAATTTTCAGAAATTATAGATATGTAAGAGTATGCAAGACAAAATGCTTGAAAGTATAGAATTACCAGAATAAGCTTTAATCATGTTAAAATAATGCCCGTAATATGCTTTTCAAAACAAACAATTATATTGTTTGTTTAATAAGCAAACCTTTTAATTTAAACATTTCCCTTAAGTAGGGTCGAGAACTGGCGCGCCACCGAAATAATTTCAGTACGTTTCCAGCTCCCGCCACGTCAAACCCAGCGTTCGGATTTCCCGAACTGGGCTTTCTTGTTAGTTTCATCTAAAGGTTTATGTGACCTATTGACTGTCAGCGCTTTTATGCATGGTAATACCTTATCTTGTAATCATTGTATAAGCCTAAGGTATTATACAACCACGCACTACTCCACCTGTTCCAGCCAAAGCCATGTCGTTTTCTTGCACGCTGAAGATGCCTTCTTATCTTCTTTTCAACCCAGCCTTTTACATAACAGAAGCATTTAGAGGAATGTCCTATTCTAAAGTAATTTACCCATCCCCTAAGGATAGGATTTATCAGGTATATTACCCTGCTTACAGGCTGTGACACGAACCTTGCAAATATTTCTTTTAGCTTTCTAAGAAGAGCTGTTCGGGCTTTTATCTTTGGTATAATAACAACTGCCCATTTGCCCTTTCGGGTCTTAACCCTTCTGTATACGAACCCAAGAAAGCTAAAAGTATCTCCCTTTGTAAGGTCTACTATCTTTGTTTTGCCAGTGTTTACCTTTACTTTCAGTTTTGCCAGCTCCTGTATAAGCCGCTTGTAAGCTGCCGCTGTAAGCCATTTGTAGTTGTCATTTACAAGAATTACCAAATCATCTGCAAACCGTGCGTATTCTATGTTGGTATATTTTCCCCGACTGGTAACTTCTCTTGCTTTTTCCAGCATCTTATCTACCTCATTTAGGTAGATATTTGCCAGAAGCGGTGAAATGACTGAGCCTTGAGCTATTCCTCTTTTTGCATTTGCCTTAAGTATAAGTTTTAGCAGCCTCATTACTTTGTCATCGTCTACCCTTTGAGCTACTTTTCTAAGCAGGATTTGGTGTTCTACATTATCAAAGTAGGCTTCAAGGTCAACATCAATGACTTTTGTCTTACCATTTATTACTGCTTTTGATACCCTGTTTACTGCTGCATGGGCACTTCTTTTGGGTCTGTAACCGTATGAACCTTCGCAGAAGTCAGCTTCAAAGATTGGCTCAAGCACCAGTTTTAATGCACCCTGCACAACTCGGTCACGTATATCAGGTATGCCCAGTACTCTTACCTTTCCTTCACCCTTGGGTATCTCTTTTCTTCGATTACACATGGGCATGTACTTGAAGGAGACCAGTTCATTTCTGATTAATGTTAGGAAATCATCAAGTCCAGCTTCTTCTATGGCTTCAAATGTAACTCCGTCTATACCCGGAGCCCCATTATTTATTTTAGCCAGTTTGTAGGCCTGTCTTAGTGTTTCCAACTTACAGACATGAACATACAGTCCCCAAAACCTCCATGTCTTATCAGACTTCGCCTTTAGGTATATCTTTCTCCTTAGTTCCTGCAAACTTATGGACGTCTTTATCATCTCGTCCTTGCCTCTCCTTGGTTAAAAGATTTGTCAAACAATAGGGCCTCTTTGCTCCTCAGACATTACTCTGATTCAGTGCTACTACAGGCTCCTCCGCCACCCTCTTATCACAGGCCCACTTCCCAGCGGTTACTGGTTATAGGGTCTATCTTCTTCCGGCAATTTCTTGTCGGGACAAGTAGGGCTTCTCCAGTTGCTTCGTATGTCCTTGTTACCATGCTGTCGCTATTACCCCGCTGGAATAGAACAAACATGTGCCAGTTTAGTTTGTCTATACTGCCTTCGCCTCCAAATTGCAGGCTCGGCTTCCAGAATTATTCGATTACGAGGCCACCTATGCGTTTACTCTCGTTACGGCCTGGTAACTTGCTCATCACCCATAAAGTGACTTTGTCAATAGACTTCAGTAATTCAGTTACCCTACTTGCTGCTATTCAAGCTACAGGGCTTCTGGCTTTTACCCTGACAGGACTGACTCCTGCTGAACATACCAGCCTAAACTGGACATACAAATTGGTTCGAAAGTTCGCAACTTGGGGCAGCCAATATGAACGAATAGGCTCAAGATTGGAAAAAACTCTACTATACAGTAGGTTTTCTATTGGTTTTAACCTTAAATACTCTTTTTCCAACGCAGGATAATCTTCTTTTATAGGAACAAATCATTCATTAGCTTCAATGCTGAGTTTTCCATTATATATTGAAATTCTTTTACCTAAAGCCATTAAAATCTCTTTTTTTATGGCATTATCTCCATTTATAAAAACTTCTCTTGCATTTGTCACAAAACTAAATGCTCTTTCAGTTAGTTTTAACCATTCATCTACCCTTTGATCATTTTCATCTAATTTGATCTTAATATTTGATTTATCTTTTAAAAGGCTAGCCCTTTTTGCATTATATTCTTCTTCATTTACCTGATCTTTTATTTTCTAAGTACTCCGAAGTATCATCTTTTCGTATCATTAAAATATGCTCTATACCTGCTTCTATAAAAATTTTACCTTTTGTTTTAAATCCCAACCGTTTATAAAATTCTTTGTTACTAACTTGTGCATGAAGTTTATATTTAAATATTCCCATATCCTTACCAGTATTTACCATATAATTTACTAACTTTGAACCAATTCTACGTGATCTCCATGCCTTCCTTACAGCTATACGTTCGAATTTTAGCCAACCATTAATTACACACATTCTTCCTGTCGCTATAGGCTCGTTGCCTTGCATGCCAAGTATATGAATTCTATTCAATTCATTTTCACCAGTTTCTATGTAATATGGGATATTTTGTTCTTCACAAAATACAGTAAATCTAACATTGTAAGCAGCAATAAGTTCTTCGAGGGAACATATAATTTTAAAAGAAATATCTGAATTATTTTTCATATGTTTCTTTAACTCTATCTTTACTATCTTCGAAGGTTATATGTTTATCAAGATTGTCTATAACCAAGGTCGAGCTTAAGAATCAACGTTACGAAGCATTATACTGTCATCAGCAAATCTTTCTCCACTGGCACGTTCAAAAGCAACTACCAGGTCGTTAACAGATAGGTCGGACTTCTTTTTCTGATGTATGTCAA
>JADHVN010000073.1 GCA_016783995.1 Actinomycetota bacterium | reverse complement strand
ACTTTTCTCACGCATTAATATCATTAAATACAAAGTAAATTCCCTGATGAAGACGCTCTCCACAAATTTTACCTTATTTTGGGAATGTTTTACAAGAGCTTCGTATAATAAGCTCCGGCTCATACACAAAGTACAGCTTTTTTACCTCTCCATTAATCATATCTATTATCATGTGTGCTACCCGTTTGCCCATCTCTTCTTTTGGATGCTTAATAGTGGTTAATTTTACTTCGGTAGCAACTGCTAAATTTGAATTGTCGTAGCCTACCAATGAAATATCCCCAGGAATCTTTAAGTTACTACGACGAATAGCCTCTATGACCTGAATAGCTATTTGGTCATTATAGCAAACAATAGCAGTTGGTCGATTTTTCTTTTTCAATAAGTTTATAGTAAAATTGTAGGGATAAGAAAACATCTGCTCGGTTTTATAATTGCCTAAAAATTCATTATTTATAGTAACATTATATTTCTTTAAAGCAGATAAAAAACCGGCCTGTCGTCTTATACCTTGTAAATCATCAGATAAAAATATTCCGGCTATATCTTTATGACCTAGCTTTAATAAATATTGTGTTGCAATAAAGCCGCCTTTTTCGTCATCCATAATTACATAGGCGGAATCTAAATCAGGATAGGTGGCATGTAATAGTATATACGGGATATTGCGTTTATCTAGTTCCTGAAAGTATTTTTGATTGATATTAGGTTTAGCACTTTTTGTCGGCTCCACAATTATACCGGAGATGTCTTGTTCTAAAAACCTTTTCATACATTCTTCTTCTTTGTGTTTATTATTGCCGGTGCTGGCAATACTAAAGGAAAAACCTGATTCACACAATGTTTCCTCAATGCCTCTAATAATATAGGGAAAAATATAGTTAGAAATATATGTGGTCAGAACCGCTATTTTCTGCTCTTTTTTACTTCCTCTGTAAGCGCAAAAAGTACCTTTCCCCTGTTCTCTATATATCCATCCTTCATTTTCTAACTCACTAAAAGAATGACGAACCGTATGTCTGCTTATTTTAAACTGACGGACAAGGTCGCTTTCTGAAGGCAACTTTTGCGCCGGAATAATATCTCCATTTTGAATTATCTTCTTTAGATATTCTTTTAGTTGATAATATTTTGGTAAATACTTCTCGGGTTTTATCATTTTTACTTTTCTCCAAGTCAATAAAAAATAAACTGTCTATTCTATTTTTTTTACTTCATCACTTTTAAGAGCTCAAATATTTGCTATTCATACTTAGAATATTTTTAACTTTAAAATTTAGGTAAATGGATTTTCGTTCCTATATAGTAGATTTGAAGGTTGATTAAAAGCTACATCATTTATACCTAACATTTTCATAGCTTCAAATAAAACCTTGCCTGTATGTTTAAATGCTATACCTGTATGATGAGGAAATCTTTTTGCAATAAGTATATAACGATAGAACCTGGCCATTTCTTTAACAGCAAATATCCCAATTCCTCCAAAGGATTTCGGATTTATATCAAGTACTTCACCCTGAGCAATATAACTCCTCAATTCATAATCAGATGTACCTTGCAGTCTAAACAGTGTAATATCTCCAGGAATTATGGTTCCTTCAAGGGTGCCTCTGGAAATATCAGGGTCCTTATTTGGCTCAAGCAATCCATGCATAATTAATTGATATTTCATTTCAGCATTCTTTATATAACAAATGGGAGTATTTCCACAATGGAATCCCATGAATAGATCGCTTAGTTTATAATTCTTTACCTTTTCTACATTCTCTTCATACATATCCTTCGGTACTGTATTGTTTATATCAAGTAATGTAGCCGGTAAATTAGTAGCCAGAGTAATTATATATTCACTCAATGCTCCGTATATATCTGTTTCGCAAGATATAGGTATTCCTCTCATAGCAAACCTTGAATTCACATAACAAGGCACAAATCTAAATTGAGTTTGGAAAGCAGGCCAACACTTATTAGCAAAGATCGCAAATTCAGATGCACCAAGGTTTTGCTCCATCCAATCTTTCAATGTGAGCTCATACTGTGCAAGTTTGGGCAGTATTCCTGAATATCTGTTTCCGTCACCCAATTCTTTTTCCATATTTTTAACTACTTCTGATATCCTTGAATCATTTTCATGATGATTAAAAGCTTCGAAAAGATCTAACTCTGAATTTTCCATTATTTCTATACCTAAATCATACAGAGGTTTTATAGGCGCATTACACGCAAGGAAATCCTGAGGCCTTGGCCCAAAGCTTATTATCTTGAGTTTTTTAAGCCCAAGTAATATTCTGGCTATACTTTCAAAATCCAATATCATTTCTGCTATCTCTTTAGCCGTACCAACAGGATATTCAGGAATATAAGGACTTAATTTTCTTAGTTCCAAATTATATGAAGCGTTCAACATGCCGCAGTATGCATCTCCGCGACCACTTACTAAATTCTCTCCAGTTTCTTCTGCCGCAGCAACAAAGATAGTAGGTCCTGAAAACTTTTGAGCAAGCATTGTTTCTGGGCCTTCAGGGCCAAAATTACCCAGATATATTACTAATGCATTAACCCCTGACTCTTTCAAATCTTTCAAGGCCTTCAAAACATCTTTTTCATTTTCAACAACTGTCTTAATTTCCTTAATCAAAATTCCCTTTTTGCTGCATACCTTCATAACAGCTTCTCTCCTATTTTTACTAAGTTCAATAGAAAAACAATCACGACTTACCGTAACTATCCCAAGTTTTACTTCAGGAATGTTAATCATTTCTTAAATCCTCCCTTAAATATTAATAACCCAATGATACTTTTTTAATAAATCACTGTTTATTTCCCTTGATATAACTTTTAATTTTATTCTTTATTATTTAATAAAAATTTTTATAATTTCAGAAAACTGTTAATCTGTTTTATAAATATTTATTCCACCTCTTTTATATTCACCGAGCGTTGAAATCAACATACGAAAGTTTTCTGGTTTACAATCTGATGTTACTTCGTGAGATGGAGAAATTATATATCCATTATTTTTACCTAACACTCTTATTCGGTCAATAACTTCATTCCTTACATCTTGCGGTGTTCCAAAAGGCAATGTATTTTGGGTGCTTATTCCACCTAGAAAAGATAACTTTTCCCCAAATTCTTCTGATAACTTCTCTGAATCCATAGCTTCAGGCTGAACCGGGGTAATCACATCTAAACCAATTTCTATCAAGTCAGGTATTATTTCTATTATATTTCCACAAGAATGGTGAAAAATAGAAAGATTTTTATCTTTGTAGATTTCCCATATTTTTTTATATCTCTTTTTAAAAAATTTTCTAAACATTTCTGGTGATATTACCATGCCCCTTTGAGTTCCGACATCATCCCCTGTGCGTAGACCATCTACAATGCCTAGTTTTACAATTTTTTTTGACATTTCTACATTAAAATCAGTAATTCCATCCAATAAATAATTAATCTCTTTTTCTCTATAATACATATCCATTAGTACCTTCTCATACCCCCTAAGGCACCAGCATCTCTCAAAAAGAGTAAAATCCTGTAAGGATAAAAGAAAATAATTATCCCTTTCTCTTCGACCCCTTTCTTTTATTATTGATAACAATTCATCTGTTGGTTCAGGAAATTTATACTCTGTAAGATTGCTAGACTTTAATAATGGATGGTGTTTTATATGAAATCCTTCAGTAGGTATCTGATCCCAGCCTATTCCCCAAACATCATATTTGACACCATTCTCTTTATCTATCTTTACTATATCATTTAATGGTAAATACTTAATATGATTATCCAACTTTTCATCAACTTCATTGTCTTTAATATCCAAAAGTTTTTTGATTTTATCTTTCATTTCTGGGGTATAATCTATTTGTGTTGGTAGAACATCTTGGCTAATTCTATTAACTGCATCTAATACTCTTTTCTTTCTCATATTCCTTCTTACCATATTAAAACACTTCTATTCATAGCTTAAATTTTTTTTACTCCTACCTATAAAAAAACTGCTGGTCTAGCTCCAACTTAACCAAATCTGGCCTTCTTTAAGCCATTTACTACCCGACAAATCGCTCCAAAATTATGTAATTCTTTACAAAAATCATCTGATTCAGGATCCACAGTATGCTGTTTAGTTAAACTAAAAGCAATGCCCTACTGCTTTAAAATGAGTACTTTCTTTAGAAAGAGTAATAACCTTAAATCCTTCTTTTTTTAAAACTTTGATAATCCTCTGACGTCCTTCAACACAAAGTTCTAACTGAAAAAATATTGTCTCCTTAAATAGTTTAAATTTTATATCACTCCCTTTTACTTCATAATATTACATTATATCTATACCCTATTTTCTTCTCTTTGCTAAGGTATGAATAGTTACTGAAGCTATTATTAAAACCCCGCAAACAAATTGTGTCCAGAAACCAGAAAGGCCTGCAGCAACAATACCTGCTTCTAAAGAACCAATAATAAATGCACCAATGAAAGTACCCTCGATGCTAGCTACTCCACCAAGCATAGAAGTGCCGCCTATAAAAACAGCAGCCATTACCATCATTATATATCCTTCTCCCATTGTCGGCCACCAGGTTCTCATTCGATAACAACTCAGTATTCCGGCAAATGAAGCCATCACTCCCATTAATACAAAAACCATTATTTTTACGCTATTCACATTAACGCCCATCATTCTCGCAGCTTCCCGATTATCACCTATAAATAATACATGTTCGCCAAACCTATGTCTAAAAAGTAAGAAATATAAGAAAATTGCTATTCCTGCAAACCAAATTGACTGAACAGGAATTGCCCCCAACTTTTCTGCAAATATTTTATAGGAAATGGTTTTATCCAATGCTACTGTTTTAGCCAAACCATTAGATATAATATTACTAAAACCCCTGATTAAAAATTGCATACCCAATGTAGCTACAATTGACGGAATGCCTATCGAGGTAACTAATGTTCCATTTATAAATCCAACTATTACACCAGATAAAATGCTGAATATTAGAGCCAATATAACGCTGTTTGTAGTCTTAAACGTAATTGAAAAAATAAAACCTGATAAGGCCATAACCGACGGAAAGGAAAGATCTATTTCCCCCATAGCCAGTACAAAAGTTAAACCAAGCGCCATTAATCCCATAATAGGAACTGTAGATAAAAATGATTGATATATTCTTCCTTTAAGGAAAACTTCAGGGCTGGTAATCATAAATAATCCAAAAATACTGGCAGTCATAATTAACAATGCAATTTGAGATTTGTATTGAATAGATTTTTTTACTTTGTAATTTGTTTCTAAATTATCCATTTTATAATACCTTCTCACTTTGATTGATTTGTGTGCTTGTCTTAGTATATTTAATCAATTCCTCACTAAGCTCATGTAAAGATATATCCTTACGATTATAAGCACCAACTACCTTGCCTCGGTCAATTGCTACAAAACGGTCAGAAACCGGGTGGATATTAGCGATATTATGAGAAATATAGATACAAGATTTTCCTTTGTCCTTAATATTTTGGATAAACTTCAAGACTTTTTTTACTTCTTGCAATGATAAAGCCATGGTCGGCTCATCTAAAATAACCAGATCTGCTTCAAAGTACATTGCCCTTGATATGGCAACACCCTCTCTTTCCCCACCAGATAAGGTTAAAATTGCTGAATCAGCATTTGCACCTATTCCTCTAAATCCCATTAAATCACGCATAATTTTATTTGTTTCTTCTTTTTCTTTTTTTATATTAATAAAGCCCAGTTTATTAGTAATTTGCCGGCCAACGAAAATATTTCTCCATAAAGTTTGCTTATCTGCAAGGGCTTTTTCTTGATAAACGGTTTCTACGCCAAGATTATGAGCTATTTTTACAGAATATTTTTTAGGATTAATTTTTACACCTCTAATATACATTTCACCCTGATCAAAAGAATGCACTCCAGAAATAATTTTAATCAAAGTCGACTTACCTGCACCATTATCACCTAAAATCCCTACAACTTCATTAAAACCTATTTCAAAATCTACGCCCTTCAAGGCTACAACCCCATCATAGGACTTATATATATTTTTCATTTCTACCAATTTGTCCATATATAACCTTCTCCTTTATAAAACAATTAATAGCACGGTCTAAATAATCCTGCAGGAAGAGTTTTTTAAAAATCCTTCCTGCAGGATAACCTAAAATTAGTATCGTAATTATTCGCTATCTTATCTTATCTCATTCCTTTTTCAGCTAAAGGGGCTACCAAATCTATATTGTCCTTGCTAATTAAACCACCACCTGTATCAATATGCAATCCGGAGAAACCATACATCTTGGTTAAATAAATTTGCATAACTGGTAGAAACCCTTGCAAGAAAGGCTGTTGGTCTAATATGAGATCAGTATAACCACTCTTAATACTTTCTACGACCGGAGCTGACAAATCAAAACCAGCGCCAAAAATATCATCTGGGCCCAAACCTGATGTTTCAAAATAAGTACGTTGTGCAGAAGTTAAGCCACCATGATCGGTTACCACAGCTTTACAATCAGGATTTGCCTGTAAATAACCTGATATAACCGGAATACCGTTTGAAGCATCTTTATCTACCTCAGCTGAGATTTCCAAATAATCTACTTTTACCCCTATTTTTTCAAAAGCATCTATAGCTCCTTTTGTTCTTAATCCTCTGGTAGGTTGTGATAAAAGACCCCAAACAAGCACTCTATCCCCGGTTTTTAATCCAGCCATTTTAATCGTACCTTCACCGAGAGTATAGCCTGATTCATAAAGTCCCTGGCCTACATAACCAAATCCATTTGCAGCATAAGCTTTTTCAAGTTCAGGTAATGTGGTATTTTGACTGGTAACGATAATCCCTTGTTTCTCGGCTTGTTCAACAAAAGGCTTATATGCTTCATCTCCAGGATGTCCCATAATGGCTATACCGTCAGGATTGGCTGCAACAGCTTGCTGAAATTGATCAACCATTTTCTGCGGGCTCCAATCTGAATAAAGATATCTTACCTCAACCCTGTCACCTAATATGTCTGCTGCTGCTTTAGCACCATTATAGACAACTGTACCAAAGGTACATCCGGGAGCACCACCCGGGAAAAAGTAAATTACAACTGGGCCTTCGCTTGCCTGAGACATTACCGGTAATACTAAAAGAGCAACACAAGTCAATACCAACAAAAGTAAAAGATTAAATTTCTTTAACATAATATTTTCTCCTTTTTAATTTTTCCTAATAATTTTCTAGCAA
>JADHVN010000072.1 GCA_016783995.1 Actinomycetota bacterium | reverse complement strand
TATTCAAAGCAACTAAACACCTCTACTAAGATATCTCACTACTTCTTTAAAGTGATATAATATTATTAAAACCATAGTAATAATATCAATATGGACATCAGTGAAGATGAAGCCTTTGAATTAGCAAAAAGATACTTAGCTAAGACAAATATAGATAAAATTGTGGGAGATGAAGTAGAAAAATTTTACGGCTACTATACTATCCATACACTAACTGAAAATGGGAATATTGCTGGAATGCTAAGTGTAAATGGATTCAATGGTAAGGTCTGGTATCACAACTGGCACGGCATTTTTATTGATATGACCGAAGAGCATTAATATAAAAATGATGATTTAATATGAAAGAGCATCATAAGCAACATCCTAAACATAATCATCATCAGCATATGGTGGCTGACTTTAGGAAGCGCTTTATAGTATCCATCATAATAACCATACCTGTGCTACTACTTTCTCCCTTAATACAGGGGTTTTTAAAGTTAGAAGGGATTATTAAGTTTTCTGGTGATTCATATGTCCTCTTTGTGCTGTCAACTATAATATTTTTCTATGGTGGATGGCCCTTTTTAAAAGGCTTATATAATGAACTGAAATCAAAGCAACCTGGAATGATGACCTTAATTGGTCTTGCCATATTAGTTGCCTATATCTACAGCAGTGCTGTAGTATTTGGACTTGAAGGAAAATTTTTCTTCTGGGAGCTTGCTACCCTGATTGTGGTAATGCTTCTGGGCCACTGGATTGAGATGAAATCAATTATGGGAGCTTCCAATGCTCTATAACCCAGATTGCCAGGCTAATGCCCAAGGATGCACATAAACTAACTTCTGGAAATAAAACTGTAGATATCCCCTTAGAAGAACTAAAAGTTGGAGACAAGGTACTGATAAAGCCAGGGGAGAAGTTCCCCGCAGATGGTAATATAATAAAAGGTGAATCTTCAGTTAATGAATCGATGCTGACTGGGGAATCAAAACCTGTAGCAAAAATGATAGGAGCACAGGTCATCGGTGGTTCAATAAATGGTGAATGTTCAGTCAAGAGGGCTTATTGTAGCTATGATCGGAGATGGAGTAAACGATGCTCCAGCACTTGCTCAGGCAGATATTGGCATAGCTATAGGTGCTGGTACTGATGTAGCAGTTGAAACTGCAGATATAATACTTGTAAGAAGTAATCCCTTGGATGTTGTCTCTATTTTAGACCTCTCTAAAGCAACGTATAGAAAGATGCTTCAAAACTTGGGTTGGGCTACTGGGTACAATGTATTTGCGATTCCATTAGCTGCTGGGGTACTATTTCCATTAGGAATTATTTTAAGCCCAGCAGTAGGTGCAGCCCTGATGTCTTTAAGTACAGTTATCGTAGCTATAAATACCATCTTTTAATTTTCTTAATAAAAATAAAATTCTATTAAAATCACCTCTTTTTGTAAGCAACATATCTTTAATTAAATTATAATTTGAATTCTCAGAAGTTTCTTCATCTATAATTTTTCTTAAATATTCAATTGTTTTATTTTTACATATCTTACTCATTTCTTTCCCTAATAAAACAATTCCAGCGATTTGAATGTCAAAATCTTCACTTTCTAATAATTGTAATTCTGTTTCATACAACTTATCAGAAATCCCTGCACTTTCATAATTCTTCATAATGAATAATAAGTCTTCTGCATCTTTTGATCTATTTGGATAGTTATCTTTCCATGCAATTAACTTTAATATTGCTAAACCTGGAAGAGTTGGTATTTTAACATCTAATATTGGATTATTTTGCAATCTAACTAAAGTTGAATTATTATAAACTTCATTAAATCCTATAACAGACATGACAACTTCATTCTCAGGTGGCCAACTTATTTTTTCATTTTTGTCGGATATACTTCCAAAGGGAACTATATCAATTATAATATCTTTATAAATAACCCTATGTCTTTCTTTTAATTTTTTAAAGTCTCCAGACAATTCTAAGGTATTAATTAATTGATCAAATTGGTTCCAGCTTGAAACTCTAATTCCTAAATCAATATCCATCGTCATTCTGGGTGCTTTAATTTCATAAAAATATTCCATTATAATATCTCTTGCTAATGCACCAATTATAAAAAATGGTATTTTAAGGGAATCAGCTATTTTTTTTATTTCTTTGATTGCAGCAATATATGAATTATCAAGCTTCCCCGAGATGTCTACTAATATATCTTTCATAAATTATCCTAGCTGTTTCTACATCTCTTTGATTACCGGCATTAACCAAATCAGCAAAGATTAAGATTGGATCAACTATTTCTTTAAATTCGTTTGTTCTACCAAATTTCCAGAATCTCTCAAAAAATTCAATATTTCCATTAATATCTTTTCGTAATTTATTTTCAATTACAATATTTTGATATTTTTTGCGGTCAGCATAAATAATAATATTCTGGGGTTTTATATACTTAGTTAATTTATTAGCAGCAATTTCCCCACCCCATTGAGCATACTCTGGATTCAATTTATAATGAATCCACCAATTTTCAGGTCCTATAAATTTATTTATTAATAATTTTGGCTTTAATTTTTCATTATATTCTATACACCATCTTCTAAATAATTCTTCTTTCTTCAACAGTTCTCGACCCCTATCACCCATTTCTACTACAAATCCTAAATTAATTAAATCATTAATAGTCCATCCTACTGTACCTAAAGCAACATTTGTAATCTCTGCAATATACCTATATGGTTTTTTTACCAAATCAGCATTGCATAATAAAGCATAAATAATTTTTAATCCACTTGGCTCAAAAACACGGTGTGTTGTATTTTTGAAAAATATATCAGGGGGTTTATTACCCTTAATAAAAATATATATGGGATAATAATTTATATAGGCATTACCTGCAGTATCTATAAATTGAATTCCATTTTTCTTCAATTCTTCAGCTTTATTATTATTTACATGCCTTGTTATTAGAAGAAGTGGATGTGTTAAAGTTTCTTTACAATGTAATAGTAAAGCAATAATTGTATTATTAATATTAGGTTTTATTTCAACACAATATAGTAAATTTTTTTTTAGATATCTAAATTTTACTAATTTATCAAATCTAAAACCGTTAACGATTTTTTCTTTTTCTTCGACTTCTATTTCTAGTTTGATCTCTTTATCCTTATTAAATTCATTAATTGCAAGATTATAAATATTATTTTCAATATTATTAATCATTTTATATTCCTTTTGTTCATTATTATAGAATGTTCAGTGATAATGAACATATCATAAAATTGAACAAAAAACAATATTTTATTTAGAAAATCAAAAGAAGTCTTAATGTTAAATTAAAAATAGAAGTATTTGAGGTTAGTTTGATATTGGCTCCCCGGACTGGACGATGTTGATAACAAATTAGATTATTCCTTAGGGGAAAATAAATAAAAGGAAAATTATACCATGTTCCATTTATTCATAAGTGTTACTAATCATATTTCCCGGCAATTTATCGGCATTTTCTCGGCAACAGATTAAGTTAATATATAATATCTACCTTTTTGTGGTCCTACAGGTTTGATTAGATCTTTCTTTACCAATTCATTTAGGTAGTTTCTTGCTGTTCGTTCAGAGACATTAAACATATCTTGGCATTCCTTAGTAGTTATTTTCAAACCTGTTTGTAAGTATTTTAGAATTCTAATTTGCTTTTCATTTAAGAAAATTTGTCCTCTTTTATCTTTAAGTCTTCGATCATGGCTTAACTGCAAAACTGTATCCTTAACTCTATTCATACTCACTGCAACCCCCTCACAGAAATATTCTAACCATTGTGTTGTATCCAAGGTCTTTTGATCTACTGTTTGTAATGCAGCATAATATCTATCTCTATCTTCATTATAATAATCATCAAGTGCAAAAAATCTTTTAGTATCAAAACCTTTTAGATATAAAATTAATGTAGCTAGAGCTCGTGCGGTTCTCCCATTTCCATCTATAAAAGGGTGAATTCTAACAAATTCATAATGAGAAATTCCACTTAATAACACAGGATATAATTCCTGTGCCTGATCACTATTTAACCATGATATAAAATCTTTCATAAGAGTAGTTATCCTATTTACAGGTGGTGGTTGAAAAATAACTCTTCCGTAACCATTTACTACTGCAACAGGTACTTTACGATAGAATCCTGATTGATGCTCTGGTAATATACCTTTTGTGTTTAATTGATGTATTTTAAGAATAATGTCCTCAGTTATTTCTTTAACTTTTTTCTCCCCAAGCTTATCAATATATTCAAGTACTCTAACATAGTTTAATACTTCATTTTTATCTTTCTCCCAGGCAGCTATCTTATTACCAATAAGCAGCTTCTTTACTTGTTCTAAGGTTAAAGGATTTCCCTCTATGCTTGTAGAATGATGAGCCATTTTTGCAATTGCATCCCTACGTAGCTTAACTTCCCATTGCGGAAGAAGTGAGGCATTTAGAATCAATTCTCTTGCAGCTGAAATATCTGCAATATGTTTAATTATTTTGTTAGTTATTTTAAAATTTGTTTTAAACATTTTTCTCTTTTATCAAACTTAAGAAGTTTATATTATCCACACTAATCAACTTCTCTCTATGATTTTTTAGGTATTAAATTATTTTCAAATATTCTTTAATAGAGTAGCTGTAATTATATAAAAATTTAGAATAATTTCACAATAGATTAACAAGTATTATAAAAATTACAATTATTAAAAGAACAAATTTTCAATATTCTTCCAGCAACTGGGCGGAGGAAAACACTGGCAGAAATTCAGATAAGGTTAGCTCTAAGAAAAATATAGGAATGCCTGGTGGTGGTTGGGGTCATGAATATTGGCCCCCCCAAGGTGTGAAATTTCGAAACAGATTTTAAAGGAAATAATTAATTTTAAAGAATTTTTTTTATTTTTTTAAAATCTATTTAAATTATACCTATCAATTTAAATGAACCAAATCGTGCCTCTTTCCAACAATATAATTAATCATATAAAATTTTTAATAATTAATATATTAATATAAATATATATTAATTGACATTATTATAATATATTATATAATAATAAAGTAAATTATATATTAGTTAAGGTATTGCTATATGTATTATATAAAATATTATTATTTGTTTTTAATTATTAAGTGAAATGATAATAAAAAATAAAATTAATAAATACAAAGAATTAAATAAACCTCTTTTTGAAAAAATGCCAAGGGATAAAGCAACAAAGAATAGCGATCGCACAAATAATCTGTATAAAGCTATTTCATTGAAATTTAGAAGACTTTCTAATTTACAAGAAAATACCGAAGAACTTTTTAAAAAAAGTGAAGAACACTACAAGTCCTTATTTGAAAACTCCCTTGACGGTATATATAAAAGTACTATAGACGGAAAATATATTGATGCAAATACAGCGCTAGTAAAAATGCTAGGGTATGATAAAAAAGAAGAACTACTCTCTGTAAACATTCCAAACCAAATATACGTTTCCAAAAAATATAGGCTATCTCCAAAGGAAAGAAATAAATTATTTGAAGCACAATTTAAGAAAAAAGATGGAACTACTATATGGGTAGAGGTTAGCTCCAGAGTAATTTATAATAAAGGAAACCCAGTCTATTATGTAGGAATAGTAAGAAATATAACAGAGCGTAAAAAATCAGAAGAAAGAATTGTATACCTATCTTTCCATGACAAACTTACCGGGCTATATAACAGGGCTTATTTTGAAGAAGAAATAAAAAGACTGGACACGCAAAGACAGCTTCCCTTAAGTTTTGTTATAGGTGATATAAATAGCCTAAAGCTAGTAAATGATGCTTTTGGCCACCTCCAGGGTGATAAGATAATCATAAAAGTAGCTGAACTGCTAAAAGCCTTTTGCAGACAGGAAGATGTTGTTGCAAGATGGGGAGGAGATGAGTTTACAATCCTACTTCCCCAAACTAAAAAGGAAGATGCAGCGGAGATTGTAAATAGAATAATAAATGTTTTTACTATAACAGACAAACAAGAAATACCCATAAGCGTGTCCTTGGGTCTTGCAACTAAAGAAAAAACTAACCAGGATATTCAAGATGTGGCAAAAGATGCAGAAGATAATATGTATAGACATAAATTAATTGAAAGAAAAAGTATTTATAGCTCAATAACATCATCACTTGAGAGAACACTCTATGAAAAAAGTATAGAAACCAATGAACATGCAGAACGCCTAAAAAAGTTGTCAAAAGAGATAGGGGAATCTATACACCTTCCGGATAATAGGATGGACGAGCTTTCACTGCTTTCTACTCTTCATGATATTGGTAAAATTGCAGTATCTGAAGAAATAATTAAAAATGGAAGAAAATTAACAAAAAAAGAATGGGTTTTAATAAAGAAACACCCCGGGATTGGTTATAATATTTGTGTATCAAACCCACAACTTGCACATATAGCCGAAGGAGTCCTGGGACATCATGAGTGGTGGAACGGGGATGGATATCCACAAGGTTTAAGGGGTGATAATATCCCAATTTCATCCCGCATTATATCAATAGTTGATGCTTATGATGTTATGATAAGCGGTAGAACTTATAAAAAGGCAGTCACAGAAAAAGAAGCTATAAAAGAATTAAAAAGATGTTCGGGAACTCAGTTTGATCCCAAACTAGTAGATATTTTTATTGACATTGTTAAAAAGGAAAAAAATCAAAATAACCACCAAATTTAAAACCAAATTTTAGCTTTTTGGTAGCCCCAAGTATTACAATTTCAAACCAAGTTATAGAAGAGATTATTAAAATTTATGAACTTTATGATTAATTTAGCTCCCCGGATTGGATTATATTGATAACAAAAAGATCCAGATTAATTATTTTAAGAAAAGATTGCGAATGGTTTGGTAACTCATATGTTTCTTTATATATCCATTACTATGTTTTAGTGTTAAAACCTTCTTCCCTGCATTTTTTCTTGAAAACCGCATATTTTTCTATTTCGCCTTGCTTTTCAGCCCATTTTTTTATTTCAGGTAAATGTATTTTGTTCCTTTTTGCTACCATAACTGCCTGGTCTAAAGATTGCTGGTCGTTCCAGAAAAAATAAGCAGCCAGCCTGTCTTTAATACAATCTGTCGGGGTTAATAAACAGATTGTTCCAAATTGTGTTTTTAAATTATTAAACTTAGAGATAGGTCCATTCCCTATTGATACAGGAGGAGCAGGAAAATCTATCAAAAATTTACACCTAGGATTTTCGAATAAACGACCTCTGGTATTATTGAATCCTAATTCCTCAAGCACCGGAATTATTTTTCTGATAGAACTTTCAGTAAT
>JADHVN010000071.1 GCA_016783995.1 Actinomycetota bacterium | reverse complement strand
CTGGAAAGAAGAATGGAATGTGGAGTGGGTAAATGCAACCATTGTCATATAGGTGATAAGCTGGTATGTGTAGACGGACCGGTATTTAATCTGTGGGAAATAAGGAATTTAAAGGAGGCTTTGTAATGAACAAGCCAAAAGTTGCGGTATTTGGATTTACCGGATGCGGCGGGTGCCAGTTAGAAATATTAAATCTTGAAGACCAATTACTGGACCTGGTAAATGCTGTTGAAATTGTTCATTTTACTGAGCTAGCGACAGAATATAGTGATACTTATGAAATTGCATTGGTAGAAGGTTCTATAACCACCAAACATGGAGTTGAAAGAATAAAGAAAATTGGCAATATTGCAAAGACAATAGTAGCCATTGGAGCGTGTGCAGTAACCGGTGGATTGAATTGCCTGAAAAATTTATATGGTCTGGAAAAGGCAAAAGAGCTGGTATATGGAGATAAAAAAGATTGGATAGATTCTATCGAAGTAAAACCGGTTGATACATATGTAAAAGTTGATTATTATGCCAGGGGCTGTCCTCCCAACAGATTTGAAATAGTGGATATAATAAGATCTCTCATTGTGGGAAGAAAACCGGAGATACCCAATTATCCAGTATGTGTGGAATGCAAGAGAAATGGAAATACCTGTGTATATGAGCTGGGAATAACCTGTATGGGTCCGATATCCAGAGCAGGCTGTAATTCCAGGTGTCCCAACAGTGTTAGCGGTTGTGAAGCTTGCCGGGGGGTAATTGATGATCCTAATGTAAATGCCCAGAAAGATTTACTGTCAGAATATGGATTGACTGTAGAGGATATTATGGAAGGATTTAATCTATATAATGCCTGCAAGGGGAAAACTATAGAGAAGAGAGACAAATAGTTTTGGAGGTTTATCATAATGGCAAATAATTTAAATATAGAAGTTTCACCATTATCAAGAGTGGAGGGTCATGGTGATTTGATTATAAATGTAAAGGACAAAAAGATTGAGAAGTTGATGTTTAGAATACCGGAATCGCCAAGATTTTTTGAAGCAATGCTGGTTGGAAGAAAGTATGATGAACCGTCACATATAACTTCAAGAATTTGCGGGATCTGTTCGGTTGCGCATACATGCGCATCCATTAAAGCAACAGAGAAGGCGCTGGGAATCAAACCATCTGAGCAAACTATAAACTTGAGAAAACTTATATATCATCACGAAAATGTTCAAAGCAATGTACTTCATGTTTATTTTTTGGCAGCACCTGATTTCTTTGGTGTCGGCAGTGTGATCCCTTTGGTAGAAACCCATCTTGAAGTAGTCAATATTGCCTTGAGAACCAAGAAGATGGCAAATGATATAGTTAGAATTATAGGTGGAAGAGCAGTCCATCCCATAAGAACCGTAATCGGAGGATTTACCAAACTTCCTACTGAAGAAGAAATGATAAAAATGAAAGAAATACTCGAGGCTTGCTATCCGGATCTTGAGAAGTCCCTTGAAGTTTTAAAGACTCTGGATATTCCTGATTTTGAAAGGGAAACAGAATATATTTCTATAAGTGACACGATTGATTATGCCCTTTATGATGGAAATATCAAATCAACTGATGGCTGGGAAATTGATGATCAAGACTATCTGGATAAGATGAAGGAAAAAGTGGTTAAGTATTCTACTGCCAAACATTGCTGGGTAAACGGAAATGTGTTTATGGTTGGGGCCCTGGCAAGATTCAACAATAATTACCAGAAACTTACTAATAATGCTAAAAAATATGCTGAGGAGCTGGGACTGGTAGCTCCCTGTTATAACACATTTATGAACAATATTGCCCAATTTGTGGAAATTGTTCACAGTGTTGATGACAGTATAAGATTAATCGATGAAATTCTGGAGGAAGGTTTGAATGAAAGCAAAGCAATGGCAGAAATCAAACCTAAGGCA
Organism: Actinomycetota bacterium; assembly: GCA_016783995.1. The sequence continues at coordinate 5,492 of JADHVN010000071.1, read as the reverse complement.
GGTAGAGGCGTTGGGGTTGTAGAAGCTCCAAGAGGTCTGCTTATTCATGATTATACTTATAATGATAGGGGTAGGGTTGAAAAGGCTAATTTGATAATTCCTACAGGAATGAATTATGCAAATATGGAAAAAGATATGCATGCGCTGGTTCCGGCTATAATTGATAAGAGCGAGGATGAAATTAAGTTAGCCTGTGAGATGTTAATAAGAGCTTACGATCCTTGCATATCATGCTCAACACATTTACTTAAGTGTAAATTGATAAATAAGTAAAGTATATTATTTTTTTTAAATAATATGTAAGATGACTTTTACCGGTAAAAATACTTCAAGTAATAGTGGGTGTACCAGAACAGATGTAAAAATCATTGGTTTTGGAAATAAATACAGGTCTGATGATGGTATAGGTATAAGAGTTGTTGAAGAATTAGAAAAACTGGATTCTTTTAAAAATATTGAGATCATTGATGGAGGAACTTCAGGGGCTGATTTAATATTTTTAATAAAAGGCTGCAGTAAGATAATAATTATAGATGCTATAGATACCGGCCGGAATATTGGTGATGTGGTTAATATAAAGGTTAATGATATTAAAGAATTTATTAAAAGAGATTACAAGAGTCTATCTCTTCATGATTTGAATCTTGCAGATATATTTAGTCTGCTAAAAGCACTAAAAATAAATACTGATATATCAATAATTGGTGTTAGGCCGAAGAATATTGATTTTGGAGATAGATTGTCTCCAGAAATAGAGGAAAAAATTCCCGAAATAATTTCAGTAATTAAAAAAGAAACTGGCATGTAATTAATGTTTAATTGACAATATAATACGGTTATTTTTGTAACATTTATAACTATATCGTAATAAACAAGACACATCGTTATAATAAGTTATTGTGAAAAAATATACCAAATGTCTTTTCAATATTTTTATAGGGAGGAATTAAAATGTTTAAAGAAATTAGTGATATAGAGAAAGTTTGCAGAACTATAGATTCAAAATCGGAAAAGATTAAGAAATTGGCAACCGACCTTGATGGACTTATGGAAGAAATTAAATCTAAAGCAAGTCAAGAAGAGGCTGTAAACATAACTCTGGCTATAAGGAAAGAATTAACAAATTTATTCATCTTAAACTCCAATATGGAAGATAGTCTTAAAATACTGCAAAAAATATATGAATCTTTAGAAAAGATTATATGAGAAACTGGTATAGTAATTATAATTGTTATGCATGAATATTCTATCACTTGTTCAATTTTGAATATATTGAACAAAGTAGTAAAGGAAAATAAAATAAAAAAAATAAAGAAAGTCAATTTTGAAATCAGCTCAATTGCACACATTGAGCCTGATTCGATTGAGTTCTATTACAATTTTTTAACTAAGGATAATAATATTTTAAAAAGTGCTAAATTGAAATTTAAAAAGAAAAAAATACAGATTAAGTGTGAAGACTGCAAAGAAATATCCAATATAGAAAATCTTTTTACTGCAGAATGTCCGAAATGTTCCGGTAGAAATATTAAGTTTATAAATGATGATGAAATTAAAATAATTTCAGTAGAAACATAGAATAAAATGTTAATTAATACGCGTCCCTAAATTGCGAGTGTTTCTGCTACCATTATTTGTATTCTTAATTACCATCTACAAACATCTAATTATGGTCTATTCTAAAGTGATATAGTTACAGTATATAAATTAGTTTATCATACCCTCTATATTCATAAGATATTACAATAAGTAAAGATAAAATAAATAAGTGGTTTAAAGTTTAGAATGTTGTAAACGAAATAATTAGCATATTCTGGGGAGCTGCTCGCCATAGTGTAAGTCAAGGATTCTTTTTGTGCCCAGTTCCGTAACTAAAATAACCAGTCCTTCACCTTTTTCAGTTACTTCACCGATAACACGGCTGTCTTTTCCGTACTTGTTTTTTTTCATTGCCTGAAGTACTTTGTTGGCATCCTTTCTGTCTATAAAAACAACCATTTTGCCCTCGTTGGCAATGTATAGAGGATCAAGTCCCAGAAACTCACATATGCCGCGCACCTCTTTTTTAACCTGAATTTTATCCTCGTATATATTAATATTAGTTTTAGAAGCTCTAGCCAGTTCAAAAAGTATAGAAGCCAGGCCTCCCCGGGTAGCGTCTCTTAAAGCATGGATTTTTTTAGATACTGACAGCATATCTTTAACCAGTGAAGACAGTGGAGCGCAGTCGCTTACTATACTGGTTTTAAAATTAAACTCTTTTCTACTGTTGAGTACAGCTGTACCATGTTCGGCAATGCCCCCGTTAATTAAAATCTTATCTCCTACTTCTATTTTGCACGGAGATATGTCTATGTTATTGCCGAGAAATCCTATACCGGATGTATTTATAAAAATCTTATCAGCACTTCCTTTTTCGACTACTTTAGTGTCACCTGTAACTATATTTAACCCTATTTCATCAAGAACTTTTTTTGTAGAAAGCAATATTTTTTTGAAATCGGAAACCGGAAAGCCCTCTTCCAAGATGAATGAAAGGCTGATTGCCAGGGGAGTACATCCTGTAGTCACCAGGTCGTTTATAGTACCGCATATACTCAGTTTCCCAATATCTCCTCCAGGAAAGAAAATAGGATTTACTACAAAGCTGTCAGTAGTATAGGCAATCTTCTTACTACTGCAATTAAGAACTGCGCTGTCTTCCAGTTTATTTAAAATTTCATTTCCAAAATACTTGAGCAGCAAGTTATTTATCAGCTCTCCGGTTTTAATTCCGCCATCGCCATGAGAGAGCTGAATGATTTTGTCCTTGAATTTTTTGTTATTGATTTTGATATTTTTTTTATTTTGACTGTTTGTCATATTAAGGTCATATTAAGATTTTTAAATGTTGGACTTTTATTTTTTCATATTTATAATAAGCTGCGCATGACCCTTCGCTTGAAACCATGCACGGTCCTATAGGATTTTCAGGTTTACAGATTTTTGAGAATAGCCTGCATTCCGCAGGCTTTTTTATTCCTTTTAAAACATCCCCGCATTCACAGCCGGCGGGTTCTCTGGATTTAAATCTTTTTACCGTAAAATAGGTCTTTGCATCGAATTTTAAAAATTTCTTTTTTAACTTCAAACCGCTTCCGGGAATATTTCCGAGGCCTCTCCATACTGAATCTGATTTGTCAAATACCTCATATATTGATTTTAATGCTGCAGGATTTCCCTCTTCTCTGACTACCCGTCTATACTGGATTTCAACCTCTGATATGCCTTTATTTATCTGTCTGATTATGGTTGCTATGGATTCCAGTATATCCATGGGTTCAAAACCGCTTATAACACAGGGTATATGGTAATCTTCTGCTATAAAATTATAAGGTTTGCTTCCAATAATAGCAGAAACATGTCCGGGGCATAGGAAGGCATCAATTTCTACCTCTTTATCTAAAAGGAGAAGTTCTAATGCTTCTGGTACAAGTTTATGGGTATTATATATATAGAAGTTATTAATTTTTTCCTGGTAGGCTCTTTTTATAATAACTGAAGTTAAGGGTATTGTAGTTTCAAATCCAATGGCTATAAATATTACTTTCCTCTCCGGGTTATTTCTGGCAAAATCAAGTGCATCAGCAGGGGAATAGCAAATATTTATATCTTTACCTTTCGACTTTTCATTGTAAAGACTGGATTCCGTACCCGGCACTCTGAACAAATCTCCAAAAGTAAATATAGAAACATCGTACTGTCTTGCAATCCCGATTATCCGGTCTATATCGAATGCAGGGGTAACACAAACCGGACACCCGGGACCGCTAATAAGGTTTATATTTTCAGGAATCAGCTGTCTTAATCCATATCTGGATATTGCCATGGTGTGAGTTCCACAGACTTCCATTATATTTATCTTATGGTCGGGTTTATTATTATTTAAGGATTCAACCAGTTCTTTAATATTACTGCTCACCTAAATATTCCTTCCAATAGCCCTGTGTTACCAGTGCATCTTCCTCATCTATAACCTGTATAGCAAATCCTGCATGTACTATAACGAAGTTTCCTACCCTAGCGCCTGGTGTAAGAGAAATATCAATTTCTTTTTTAACTCCAAGACTTTCTACTTCTGCTATATTTTTGTTTATTTTAATTATTTTTGCCGGTATAGCTAAACACATGATAAAACTATCCTTTCTTTGAAGATAAAATTCTTAAGGAAGCTATGTATGCCTGTCCAAGGGAGATACCTCCATCATTAACCGGAACCTTGAAATTCGAGTATACCTTAAAACCATCCTTTTTTAATATATTAAAACATCTGTTTAAAAGGTAGTTATTCTGAAAAACTCCACCGCTTAAAGCAACCCTGCAGATACCGCTTTTTTTTCTTATTTTACTACTGATTTCAAGTACAGCCCCGGCAAGCGTATTATGAAATTTGGCAGATATTTTACTCTTATGTATCTTTTTTAGCAATTCTTCAAATACCCGGGAAAAAATATAATAATCATCTATTATATACATCCCATCTTTATAATCAACTTTCAAAGGGTATTTCTCACAAACCTTATTATCAGCCGTCATTTCAAGGTGAATTGCTGCTTCGCCCTCAAAACTAGACGTATGGGTGCAGCCAAGCAGTGAGCTTACCGCATCAAAAAATCTTCCCATACTGGTGTTAACCGGACTGTTAAATCCGGTTTCTATCTGCTTTTTAATAGCATCTATTTCAAAGGTGGATATTATTTTCTTGTAAAACGGCAGACTGTCATATACAAACTTATAAAATTTATTTTTATTACTTCCATTTCTCTTCCACAGATGATACAAGTAGGAAACGGCCATTCTATACGGTTTTTTAATGGTAATCTCTCCTCCTGGAAGAACTTTTTCTTTAAGGTGACCCAATCTTATAAAATTCAGGTTGCCGTCAACCGTAAATATTTCACTGCCCCAGATCTTTCCGTCATCGCCATATCCTGTCCCATCCCAGGCAAAACCTATTAAATTTTCATTCACGCTGTTTTCAGCCATTACGCTGGCAATATGGGCCTTATGATGCTGTACTGAAATCCTTGTATTCACATTTTTAAGCTCTGCAGCAAATTTTGTGGAGGCATAAAATGGGTGTCTGTCATAGGCCACTATATCTATTTTTTTAATATTAAAAAGTTTCCGGTAATGGTCAAATGTGGAACTGTAAAATTTTAGCGATTCTATATCGTCCAAGTCTCCTATGTGCTGGCTTATAATTGCATAGTTTTTTACAAGGAAGGAGAATGTATTTTTTTCATGAGCGCCGGCCGCAAATATAGCCTGTTTTCCAATGTCCTTATCAAGCTTTACCGGATAAGGGGAGTATCCTCTGGCTCTTCTTATAACCATCTCCCTGCCATCAAAGATTTTTATGACCGAATCATCATATCTGGAATATATATCACGGTTGTGAATTAGAAAATAGTCGCATATGTCTTTTAATCTCTCCAGGGCTTCCACATTTT
>JADHVN010000070.1 GCA_016783995.1 Actinomycetota bacterium | reverse complement strand
CTGTGGACTGGTCATAGACCGTGATTATAATTCCGCTTTAAATATTTTAAGGCTCGGGCAGAGCCTTCAGGGAGCAGAAACTTTAGTTTCTGCGATGAACTGAGAATCTCTCGCCTTTAGGCATGAAGAGTGTCAATTAAGATATGAAGATTGAATTATTTGATTATGAACTTCCCCAAAAATTTATAGCTCAAAGACCTCTACAGAGAAGAGATTATTCCAAACTTCTGGTACTCGACAGGCATACGGGTGATATAAAACATGATATTTTTTACAATATCTTGAATTACTTCGACAAAGGTGATGTTCTAGTTGTAAATGAAAGCAAAGTTACCAGGTGCAGGCTACCTGGCAAAAAAGAAAAAACAGGAGCCAATATAGAATGTTTTGTTCTAAATAAAATAAAGAATAATCAGTATCTGGTATTGCTTAAACCTTCAAAAAGACTCAACATCTCAGATAAGGTAATTATAGGTAAATATTATTTTTTGGTTATATCAAGACTGGATTACGGCGAGGCTATTGTGGAATTTAATACACCTGCAGAGAAAATTTTTAATGAATACGGCAGAATACCGATACCTCCGTATATTAAATGTAATGATATAGATGAATCCCGTTACCAGACTATTTATGCAGAAAGGGAAGGTTCTTCTGCGGCGCCAACTGCGGGTCTTCATTTTTCTGAAAATTTAATTAAAGAAATAAAAAATAAGGGAGTCGTTTTAGCAAAAGTGGGTTTGAATATAGGACTGGATACCTTCAGACCTATTTCATCAAATGAAATCGAGGAACACAAAATGCATAGTGAATATTATTATATAAGAGAATCTGAGGCTAAAAAGATCAACCGGGCAAAAGAAATGGGGAAAAAAATTATTGCGGTAGGTACTACTGCGGTTAGAGTTTTAGAAACTTTGATGTCCAGATATGGAAAAATAACAGGGGATAGAGGGGTTACCGATATTTATATATACCCCGGGTTCAATTTTAAGTCTGTAGACCGGATGATTACTAATTTTCATCTACCAAGGTCTACTCTGATAGTGATGGTATCCGCCTTTGCTGGAAGGGAAAATATTCTAAATGCATACGAACAGGCAAAGAAGAATAACTACAGGTTTTATAGTTTTGGAGATTGCATGCTAATAAAGTGACTAATCTTTATTAGATTTAAGACCTTTTTTAAAGCAATAGAGGATTATCTAAATACCGGGATGATTATACTAGAAATAGCTTTAATTATATTGGTAATAATGTTAACTTTATTTTTTGATAATGAAATTTTTATTTATGTAAAACAAAAATTACAAGTATTATGATATAGCCTGGAGGTAAGATTTGATTAATACTCTGATGTGGGTACCAATTATTTTTTTTGCAAGAATAATTGATGTTAGCCTGGGTACTATTAGAGTGAATATGATAGTAAGAAGAAAAAAGACCATTGCTGCAATTGTAGGTTTTATTGAAGTTACTATCTTTATATCAATAATAGTTAGGATAATTAAAGATATTGACAATATCTATGGGATACTTGCTTATGGAGCTGGTTTTGCTGCAGGAACGGTAGTAGGTATTATAATATCTGAAAAATTATCCCGCGATCTTATAAGTACAAATATTATTTCTAAAAAACATAATGAAGAAATAAAAGAGCTGCTTTCGAAAGAGGGCTTTGGTTTTACCTGTTATAAAGGTGCTGGAAGAGAAGGTGAGGTAGAAGTTATTAATGTGGTATGCACCCATGTAAGCCTCTCGAGACTAAACAAATTAATTTATAAACAAGATCCTGGTGCCTTTGTAGCAAGCTATATGCTGGATAAAATGCGAGGGGGATTTATTAGGGGGCTAAAGAAAAAGTAATTAAATAAATAAAAATTTAAGTCCTGTATCTGGATAATTTCCCAAAAGTGAAAAGATGATCTAAAATTTTTTAATTACAAAACTTTTATTTCATTTGACGTCTAATATGCCAGAAAAGATAAACATTAAAAAAATAATTCTTATAAATTTTTAGTTTACAAATAAAATGAAAGTATTAATATAAGAAAAAAGTTAAATAAAATATTAATTTAAAAAAAAGGAGTGCAGTAAATGAAAGGAGATTCTTCAAGTTGCGAACCTCCCCAAAAGAGTATAAATTCAAATTCCTATAAAAAGACAATTGGACCAATATCCAATCTGGAAGAATACCTGGACCCGAATTGGTGGAAAAATATTTTTAATTCAACTTATTTAAAAACTGATGGCGACGTTGTAGATGACAAACAGATTACCAAAAAAGAAATAGATTTATTTATAAAAGTTCTAAATCTATCCCCGGAAGATAAAATATTAGATTTATGTTGTGGACAAGGGCGGCATTGTATTGAACTGGCAAATAGAGGATTTAAGCATGTTGAAGGGCTGGACCGTTCTCATTACTTAATCCAGAGAGCAAAAAAGGAAAGCTTAATGATTAAGTTTAGAGAAGGTGATGCGAGAAAACTGCCTTATTCTCCTGATACTTTTAATGTTGTAATGATTTTAGGAAATAGTTTTGGATATTTCGAAACTGCTAAAGAAGATATGCTGGTTCTTAAAGAAGTTTTAAGAGTGCTAAAACCCTGGGGGCGGTTTTTGATTGATGTATCTGACGGAAATTATTTAAAAGAAAATGTTAAATCCAGATCGTGGGAATGGATAAATAAAAAGTATTTTGTCTGTCGTGAGCGCTCATTATCTTTAGATAAAACTCGTTTAATTTCAAGAGAAATAGTAAATGATGTTGATAATGGTGTAATTACAGATCAATTTTACGCTGAAAGGCTTTATGCTCAGGAGGAAATAATTGAATTCCTAAAGCAAGCAGGGTTCAGTAATATAACTGTACATGGTACGATAACACCGGATTCAAAAAGAAATCAGGATCTCGGTATGACTGAAAAGCGAATTATTATTTCAGCTGTTGCAAAGAAAGATTGGACACCTGTTAGAACTAAAAAACCTCATTTGAAAAACGTTGCAGTTCTATTAGGCGATCCAAATAAAATTGATATTCTAAAACCGTTTTATATGTTTGATGATGATGATTTATATACTATTGATCAGCTTAAAAATTCTTTAAGAGATATTGAAAAAGATTATAGCTACAGATTTCATTATATCACCAATCATGAGACGATGATTAAAGATCTTATTAAAATGCAGGAAAAAGGGAAGATTGATTTTGTATTTAATCTATGTGATGAAGGATACTGTAATGATGCAACAAAGGAACTTCATGTGCCAGCCCTGCTGGATATTCTGGGAATTCCGTATACCGGATCCGAACCACAATGTCTTGCCCATTGCTATGATAAATCACTGGTAAGGGGTATTGCAGAGGAAATGGGAATCCCTACTCCACAAGCTTTTTTTATAAAACCCGGAGATACTTCATTCGAAATTCCTTTTGACTTCCCGATGATTATTAAACCAAATTTTGGTGATTCAAGTTTCGGAATAACTCAAAGAAATGTGGTTTATAGTATTGAAAAAACTTTAAATATAATTTCTGAAATCAGAGATAAACTTGGATACGATAAACCCATTCTAATTGAAGAATTTCTTTCAGGAAAAGATTTGAGTGTAGGAATAATCGGGAATTTTCCTGATTCCTATACAGTCCTGCCAATAATTGAAGAGGATTATTCAGAGCTGCCGTCTGAGCTGCCCAGGATTTGTGGTTATGAAGCAAAATGGCTGCAAGATTCACCTTACTGGAAAATTAAATCTATTTCTGCTAAATTGACGACAAATACTGAAAGATTTATTATTGATTGTTCATTGAGGTTGTTTGAAAGACTTGGGTGTAAAGATTATGCGCGATTGGACTGGAGGCTAACATCTAAGGAAGAGCCCAGGTTGTTAGAAGTTAACCCAAATCCAGGATGGTGCTGGGATGGTCATTTAGCCAAAATGGCTAAAATTAAAAATATATCATACAGTAAAATGCTGCTGATGATTTTAAAAGAAGCCGAAAAAAGGTTTAAATTTTTTGAAAAGCTTGAATCGTTAAATTCAACAAAATCGATAGTAAAATAGGTACCGGCATTATATTCTACTCTTGATATCATAAATAAAACCACCGCTTAATCCTTCAAGAGGGTGACTTGTGACCAGAACTTTCGAATCTATTTTTTTACAAATGACTTTAATTCTGTGAAATTATTTCTTTTGCATATTATATTTAATACCTTTATATTACCGTCTTTTCCGCTGCCATAATAACAAGTTACTCCAAAACTTTTTTCGCGTAAGAAATTTTCAATTTCCTCACTGTGAAATCTGGAAAAAATGTTAATGCTTAATATATCTTTGGATATTAATTGTGATATTAGCATCCCTACATACAGTCCTAAGGCAAATCCTGCAGCATAGGACAAAATTATATAGATATTTATTCCTTCTTTTACGGCACGAGATATCACTGTTATTGCAATTGTAAGGCCTATTGCGGATTCAAAAAACCTATCAATGTGGTTAAAATCTTTTTATTTTTAACCATTACAATTAACCTGACAGTAGCAAAAAGTACCTGTACAAGAGTAGATATAAAAATTATTGCAGACCATAATAAAACATTCATTTTTTATAAATATTTGCCTTTTTTAATTTTATTAATCAATAATAATATCTTTTTGTTTTTAAAGTTGGTTATGATACTACTAAATTTTAAAAATACAATATATCATATAATATGTTTTAGAAAAATAGTTTTATACAGCGATATGTTATGAAATAAAATTATGGTATTTTTTAAAGTTATAAAAAAAGATAATAAGTCATCTGCCAGAGCAGGAATAATGACTACAAAAAGAGGAATTATCAGGACACCGGTATTTATGCCCGTAGGCACCAAAGCAACAGTTAAAGCAGTTACTAATGAGCAGCTTTATGATGCAGGATGTGGAATCATACTTGGCAACCTGTATCATCTTTATCTTCAGCCAGGAATTAATGTAATTAAAAAAGCAGGCGGGCTCCATAAATTTATGAACTGGACGAGAGCAATTTTGACTGACAGTGGGGGATTTCAAGTATTCAGCCTCAGCAAAATAAGAAAAATTGTTGATAATGGGGTGGAATTCAAATCAATCATAGATGGATCAAGTCATTTTTTCACTCCCGAAGATGTAATAAAAATGCAGTATCAGATAGGCTCGGATATTATTATGGTTCTTGATGAATGCATTCCTTTTAATGAAGATTATAACTATACTCTTAATGCAGCTAAAAGAACCCTTAAGTGGGCGGAGGTATCTTTAAAGGTAAAAAATAAAATAAATTTTGATGAAAAGGCCAGGATATTTGGTATAGTTCAGGGAGGATTTATAAAGAATTTAAGAAAATTTTGTGCCCAATCCATATCCGGGATGGATTTTGACGGCATAGCAATTGGTGGGTTAAGTGTAGGTGAAAAAAGAGCTCAAACCATTGATATTTTAAACTATACTGTTGAATTTTTGGATAATAAAAAACCGCTATATTTTATGGGATTGGGTGATCCGGTAGGAATACTAGAAGCTATAGGCAGTGGAGTAGATATGTTTGATTGTGCAATGCCTACAAGAATTTCCAGAAATGGCAGTGCTTTTACATCTGTAGGAAGGATAAATATAAAAAATAAAAAATATACTCATGATTTCAATCCACTGGATGAAAAATGCAATTGCTATACTTGCAGAAATTACACAAGATCTTATATTAAACATTTGTTTAAAAGCAAAGAAATACTATCAAGCGTGCTTCTTACAATTCATAATCTGTACTTTATTTTTAATTTAGTCAATCAATCAAGAGATGCTATAATATCAGGAGATTTTGAAAGTTTCAGATTGGATTTTGTAAATAAATACAATAGAAATGAAAAATAAAATAAATTATTTATTTGCAAAATTTTTAAAAAAGTTAATAATAGTAATATTTGATTTTTAGAAAATTTTTAAGGGGGGAATATGAGATTATCTAAAAGGATTATAAGCGTTTTAATTATCAGTATACTGGTAATAAGTATAGGATTATCGGCAGTTGCCTGTCTTCCATTAACAACAACAGAGGAAGGAGGAACGACTGAAGGAGCGCAAACTGCAGAGCCTGGTGGTTTTGCCAATATGTTTGCAAGTTATGGAACGTGGATCTGGCTGGCAATTCTAGTGGTGGCATTTTATTTTCTACTTATAAGGCCACAGCGTACAAGATCCAAAAAAGCTCAGGAATTAATGTCCAGTCTGCAAAGAGGCGATGAAGTGGTTACCATAGGGGGTATTCATGGAAGGATTAAAGATATCAGGGAAGATGCAATTATAATAACTATTGCCAGTGGTGTTGATGTAAAAGTAAATAAGAGCGCTGTTTCCAGGAAAGCAAGTCAATAAAAAATATGAGAAATAAAAAAGTTCATATAACTATTATTGCAATATTTATAGCAATAATAAGTGTAAGTCTTTATTATATACTTAAAGAACCCATAAATCTGGGGCTTCTTAAAAAACCCATAAATCTGGGGCTCCTTAAAGAATCCATAAATCTGGGGCTTGACCTTAAAGGCGGCACCCAGATTATTTTAAGGCCCACAGAAAAAGGAGGAGAAGGATTAACCACCGAAAAGCTGAATGAAACTATGAGGATTATAAGGGACAGGATAGACAGGATTGGTGTTTCGGAACCTCTTATTACGAAAGATTCATCCAAAAATATTGTAATTCAGCTTCCAGGCGTAAAGGATCCTGACACTGCAAAAGAATTAATAGGAAAAACTGCCGAGCTTGAATTCAGGCTGGTTACGGGGACGTTTATTTCTATAAAAAACCAGAAATGGAACACATTAAAATTTGATTATGAAAAAGGGGAGTTAGTAATTGATCCTGACGCCGAAGAAGTCTTACTGGTTAATGATATAAATGCATTGATTAGCGGAAACCTGTATAAAATAGTTGGAGAATTATTAAGTGATCCTGAAAGTGAAGAAATGTTGCTGGTTGAATACAGTGAAGAGGATAATCAGGAAACGGGTGTAGAAGGAAGTAGCACTGGCGATGATTCTAAAAGTAACGTAGGTATTAATATTGATCCGGAAAAAGTTATAGGAAAAATAATTTATGATTCTGGAACCGGTGAACTGTTGTTGGTTGATTATAATGACGAAAGTGAAATCGGAGAGATACTGGTTGATTCCAGAACCGGTGCCGCGACATTGGCTGAACCTGCTCTTCTTACTGGAGATAAATTGGCAAAATCAGTGGCGGGATATGACACATACGGAGAAATAAGAGTTACTTTAAGTTTTAAAGATGAGGGAGTAGAAATATTTAAAGAAATTACTTCGGAGAATATCGGCAGGAATCTGGCCATAGTGCTGGATGAAGAAATTAAATCCGCTCCCTATATAAAAGTCCCTATCACAGATGGAAACGCAGAAATTACCGGTATAGACAGTATAGATGAAGCAAAAAATATTGAGATTG
>JADHVN010000069.1 GCA_016783995.1 Actinomycetota bacterium | reverse complement strand
TATTTTAACTATAATGTAGAATACACAAACAGAGGAAAAAATCCTTTAATATTTAAGAGAATGGAAATCAGGTGCATTTCAGCTTTGAAATGAATTCTATACTTACCATAGGATTATTCATAATAATTGGAATTTTTGGCGGATTTGCAGCAAGAAAAATTAAGGTCCCAACCATTAGTGGTTATATTATTATAGGTGTAATTCTAAGTTTATCAAGCATCATACCCAAGGATATAATATATGACAAATTAGATATAATAACAGATGTCAGCTTAGGAGTTATTGGTTACCTGGTTGGCGGAGGTTTATATCTAAAGAGACTAAAACAGTTTGGAAAAAATATTGCAACAATTACTCCTTTTGAGGCATTGGGAGCCTGGATATTTGTTACTATTCCAGTAGCATTTCTGGGTCCTTTCATTATTAAAATCGATAGTCCCAACCCAAGTCTCCTTCATACTTTCCTGCCTATTGCTATTGTTCTTGGAGCTATTTCCTGCGCAACTGCCCCTGCAGCATCTTTGGCTATCATACGGGAATATAGAGCAAGTGGTCCTTTTGTTACTACTCTTCTTGCAATCATTGTCTTAGATGATGCAATTGCAGTTATAGCATATTCCATTGGTTCAAATGTAGCAGAGTCTTTAATGACGGGCTTTCATAATATTTCCTGGAGTAACATGCTGCTGACGCCTTCTATTGATATTATTAGTTCTATACTCTTAGGAGCAGCACTGGGATTTGGACTATCTTTTGTAGGAAAATATATAAAAAAGAAACCACAACTACTGGCAGTAGTTTTAGGCGCAATTTTTTTATGTATTGGAGCAGCAAAAGCTCTTGGCTTATCCAGTATTCTTGCAAATATGACTATGGGTTTTATTGTAGTAAACAGGATGAGGAATAGTGAAGATATGTTTGGTGTAATCAATAATATTGAGAGTATAATCTTCGCAATGTTTTTTACCCTGGCCGGGGCTCACTTTGATTATACTGTTATTAAAACTGCTGGTTTGCTTGCTGCAGTAATAGTAGTGGGTAGATTTATTGGTAAATATGTTGGAGTAAATATTGGAGCTTCTATTTCTCGAGCTCCTTCATCAATTAAAAAATACCTGGGCTTTGGATTATTCCCTGTTGCAGGAGTAACTATAGGGCTGGCAATGATAATAAAACAGCATCCTGCATTTTCAAGTATTGAAAGTATTATGGTAAACGCAGTACTTGCATCAGTAATAATAAATGAAATAATTGCACCGCCTCTGTCAAAATTTGCAATTTTTAAGGCAGGAGAAGCATTTAAAAAAGACTGATTTTAGGAGGGTAACATGAAAAAATTAGTAGTAAAAGATATTATGACCAAAAATGTTATAACTATAGATAAAAAAGCAACTGTTGGTGAATTGTCAAAACTACTTATAAAAAATAAAATCTCTGGTGTACCTGTTGTTGATGATAATAATAATTTAGTAGGTATAGCAACTGATGCTGATATAATAATTCAGGAGTCTGATCTTCCACTTCCATTATCTTTCAGTCATGCTTTCCTTCAAAAGTATGAAAGCTATGTTAAAAGTACAAAGGAATATTTAAAAACTAAAGTAGAGAATATAATGACCAAGGGATTAAAAACAGTATACGAGGATGATACAATTACTAAAGCAGTAAATATTATAATAAATAATGATATTAATAGAATTCCCGTGGTAGATAAGAATAACAGATTAAAAGGTATAATTACAAGAGCTGATATTATTAAATTTATGATTAAAAATACAGAATAGCATCAAGGATGTCTTGCTATACCTATTATTAACTTAATAAATCTAACAAGTATCCCTACACCGAGACCAATTATAATCAGAATTAGTATTATAGTTGCTGTAAGATTTAAAATATTAGCAATATTTGCATTGGGTATCACTGTAAAATTAAATGGAAACAAGCTTAGCAGTGTAGCAGCAGCAGCAATCCCAAATATATCTGTTACAATATGAACTGTATTTCTCACATAATATTTATCATAAATTATTAAAATAATACTACCAATTATTGAAACAATAAGTGATATATTAAGTATTGGAAGCCAGGCATTAAAATCTGCAGTCAGGAGTGGATATATTGTCCAGGCAGTTACCCCGTCTACTGTTTCCGGATTATAATATGCAATATATTTATTAAAAAAATTAAAAAATATTATAAAAACAATACTCCATGCTATAGAGAAACTATATCCTACTATCCTTCCGCTTCTAGTTTTTTTTAGATCCTGGTCTGCCTTATATCCAAATTCTTCATCAGTTTTAGCATATTTTGGTTTATAAGTCTCTCCCTGTATATCTGAATTTATATCTTTATCCTTTTTTTTTTGCTGATTCTGTTTTTTTTTATCATCCTTAAAATATTCTGATACACTTTCGCCAAATTTCTGAGCAGCCTTTCCAACATCTTTGAATTTATTCTTTACATCTTCATCTTTAAACCTGTTTCCAAAAGTCTTGGCTGAGTCTACTGCACTTTCACCAAATTCTTTTGCCTTCTTTTTTAGTTCTGGATCTTTAAATATTTCACTTACTGCATTACCGAATTCTTTAATCATCTCAGCAAAATTCTCTATAGCTCCATCTTTATTAGAATCTTTTTCATCTGCCATAATATTCCTCCTTTCCAAAATAATATCTTAATATCTATTTCCACTAATCTTCCTAAAAATATAGTAATTAAATTTTTCTGTTCTATTTCTATTCTATATTATATCTCATAATATTGATAATATAGTACTATAAAATTATTTTACAAACACTGCAGCTAATAAAAATATTATATATTTTTTAATAAAAAGCTCTTTTTTATGATAATATTTAAAAAATATCTTAATAAATTTTACTGAACTAAATTTTTTACTAAAATTATTAAATAAACAATTTAAAACTTAAAACACTATAGAAAGAATTTTATTACTATGTCCACTCTACTTATAATCGCAATAGTACTTCTGGTTCTATCCATAATTGCAGGGATTTTTGGTTTTAGAGGCGTAGCCAAGGTAGGATGTCTTGTATCAAGAATACTTTTCTTTATTCTTGTAGCAGGTTTTATTATAACTTTTATAATATATCTAGTAAGATCAATATTTTAATATTTTCCTATTTTTTTATTTTAAATTTTCTGGGTTTAAACATTTTAATTCTTCAACAACAAATTTTCCATCTTTTCTTATCAGAATATTATCAAAAAATATTTCCCCTCCTCCATACTCAGGTGTTTGTATGCAAACAAGATCCCAGTGTATTGCCGATTTATTTCCATTAGGTGCTTCTTCGTAACATTTTCCAAATGCAAAATGGAAACTTCCCATTATTTTTTCATCAAACAACCCATCTTTCATAGGTGATAATATATATGGGTTTACACCTAATGCAAATTCTCCTGTATATCTTGCACCCTTATCAGTATCAAAAACTTTATTAATTCTTTCTGTATTATTTGCTTCAGCTTTAACAACCTTTCCATCTTTAATTTCTAATCTAATATTTTCATAGGTAATACCCTGGTATACGGCAGGTGTGTTAAATAATATTTTACCATTTATAGAATCCCTTACTGGAGCTGTAAAAACCTCGCCATCAGGTATATTATTTTCTCCTGCACACTTTATTGATGGAAGATCTTTAATAGAGAAAGTTAAATCAGTACCTTTCCCCTTTATATTCACCCTATCAGTTTTATTCATAAGTTCCACCAGGTTATCCATAGCTTTAGACATTTTAGCGTAATTCAGATTACAAACATTAAAATAAAAATCTTCAAAGGCTTCCAGACTTGAGCCTGCAAGTTGAGCCATAGAATTATTAGGATATCTTAGAACTACCCATTTTGTATTATTTACTCTTTCCTCACTTACTACACCTAGGTAATATTTCATATAGGCATTCATATTTGCAGGCAGTACATCGCTCATCTCATTAACATTATCACTTGCCCTTATGCCTACAAAAGCATCCATTTCCTCAATACGCCCCAGTTCATAATCAGCTACTAACTTTAATTGATCAATACTGGAGTTCTTTAAGAGCTCCCTTAATATAGTATAATTCTTTAATGTTACAAACGGTACTCCTCGAGCCTTATATGTTTCTCTTATAAGTTCCCCTACAAGTTTGAGTGCGGTATCACCCATACACTCAATTAAAACTTTCTCCCCTTTCTTAACTTCACACGAGTAATTTATAAGAACTTTAGCTAATTTTCGTATTCTTGGGTCCATAAATACTATCACCTAAACCTTATATTAAATTAGTAAATAAATACAAAACCAATATATAAAAACTTATCTAACAATTTTTAATTTAAAAATAGCGCGCGGTATACAATCATCAGTTATCACAATAAAAAACAAATATAAATATTTTATTATTGTGCAAATACTAATATATATCCATTGCAATCCCTAACTAAAAATTCCTTCATCCCGTAAGAAGTTGTATTTAATCCTTCAATAATATCAACTTTATTCTTGATTAGATTGTATAGTTCTTCTACATTATCTACTTCAATATAAATTACTAATGTAGCTCCAATTTCCTTATTTTTAAAATCTGGAATTACACCACAAAGGCTCTCTCTTGATTGAAACATTACATCAGCTTCTTCACTCCTCATCATTGCCCAATCAAATTTACCTTCCTTGGGGTCAGTTGCAATCAATTCAAAACAACCCAATATATTCTCATAATAATCTACAGTATAATTTACATCTTCTACCATCAAATTTGGAATTAGCTTTTTAAACATACTTACTCTTCCCTTCTTGCTCTATCATGATATCTTTTTATATCTATTACTGCTGTACTTATTATTTAACTTCTTTGAGTACACGATAAGTTGATTTTCATTTTAATCATTTTACACCAAATAGTAAATAATTATTGATGCATAAAATTTTAAATTTAATTATTAAGATTATTTTTAATGGTCACTATTATAGATTTTTAATTAAATTAAGAGAAAATTTATGTATAACTGTCTTTCCGCAGGTTAAAAACCCAAAAATTCTGAATTAATTATACCCCTTTTTCATTCTGGTTTTAATAGTAATTTCTTTAGAATACTTATCAAGGAGCTCTTTTAGCCTTTCTTCATATTCTCTAATCTTTTTCTGATCTTTTTTAAAATCACGGTAATTTTGAGTAACTTGCTTTATCCATCGAATATTTTTCTCATTAATTGATTTAGTTTTTGACTTGCCCGCCTCGTACCAGGTAATACGCGTATATGGATGACCCATGCCATGATAGCACCAGCAGTTTTTCTTACCGCACCTGCAATATACTTTCTTGTACGCTCCCGGCATCATAGATTTTACAGAAAGCATCCTGCCAAGGACCATATCCCGCTTTTTTTCTAAGACTTTAATTTGTTTTAATGTTGACATCTTAACTATATAATATATAATATTAAGTTAAGATGTCAAGTGAAGAGTTAAAAAGATATAATATATCAGGTATTCCATTAATAAAATCAGTTTCTGCCATATTATCCCTTAAAGAAATATTTTCAAAACATATCGGCTCTTATGGAAATGAAAGAGTCCCTGCTTGCGATACACTACTTCTTTTAATCTGGAACATAACACTTGGACGCCAGCCCCTCTACGAGCTTTCCGGGTGGATAGATGATATAGATCCAAAATGTCACAGCCTGGGCAAAGAGGCAGTAGACGCCTTAAATGATGATAGATTTGGAAGAGCTTTAGACAAATTATATATGGCTGACCGCGCTACAATCATGACTGAGATCGTAGTAAAGATGATAAATGCAATAGATCTTGATATGAGCCGGATCCATAATGATTCAACTACGGTAAAAGCATATGGAAAGATAGGCGGGACAACAAAGACTGGTCTTAAGATGGCAAATGGAAAGAGCAAGGACCACAGGCCAGATCTAAAGCAGCTTTTATTTAGCCTGACCATTTCTTCTGATGGAGCCGTGCCAGTGCATTACAAAACATATCCGGGTAACAGAACAGATGACACAACACATATAGAGACCTGGGACAGTGTAAGAAAGATTGCAGGCAGAAGTGATTTTACCTATGTTGCAGACTCTAAAGTATGCACCCAAAAGCAGCTCTTATATATAGTGGCAAATGGAGGCAGAGTTATTACCGTTATGCCCGATACATGGAAAGAATCAAAATCATTTAAAGATAGCCTTCGGACAAAAAAGATAGCAAGAAAGGTGATTCTGCGAAGAAAAATACCGGGCAGTTTCTCAGAGCTTGAATACTTTAGCCTGTTTAAAGGAGATTATACAACACTTAAGAATGGATACAGTATTTACTGGTACTGCTCAAGCGAGAAGAAAAGGCTGGATCAGGCCCGAAGACAAAAAAGGATGCAAAAGGCTGATAGCCAGCTTGCTTTTATTTCTTCTAAGCTAAACAGAGCAAAGTTAAAAACAAAAAAGCAGATAAGGAAAAGGATAGGCAGTACCTTAAAAAAAGGGATAGCCCAATTTTTCAGTATCACTATTTATGAAAGACATAGCAGTATTAAGAAGCAGATCGGCAGAGGAAGGCCGGGGGCAGGTACAAAATACAGGATACATACCAGTACCTACTACTCTCTCTTGTGGGAGCCGGATAAAAAAAGACTAAGACAGGAGGAAAATGTTGATGGCATATTTCCTCTGCTTACTACCGACAAATCATTTGGTCCAAAAGAGGTACTTTCCTCCTACAAATACCAGCCCAGGCTCGAAAAGCGGTTCAATCAATTCAAAAGCGTCCATGAAGCCGCACCTCTTCTATTTAAGAAGATTGAAAGAGTTGAGGCAATAATGTTTCTATTTTTTATGGCACTGATGGTCCAGGGGATAATCGAGCGCAAGGTCCGCCTTGCCATGAAAGAGAATAGTATTAAGTCTTTGCCTATATATCCGGAATACCGCAGTTCCTTCTATCCCACGACTTCAAAGATATTTTATAATTTTGACTCAATATTTTCGTATAAAATCTTAAAAGATGGTAAAGTTGTAAAAGAGTTTAAAGACAACTTAAGCTCTGCTCAGAAAACTATATTGTCTCTTCTAGATATGGATGAGAATGAGTATTGGGGATAATCCCCTCAGGTATTTGGCAGGGATTAATTCAGAAAAAGCAGGTTTTTAACCTGCGGAAAGACAGTTATATAAAGGAATTCTATAAAAATATTGGGTCCAGTAAAAATACAATTTGAAAATGGGCGAGATTTTTGGGAAAAATCTTATCCATACATAGTAACTGCCATCTTTTTAACCTTAAGCATACTGCTTATATGGAGGCATGAGTTTTGGAGAGATGAGATATATTCATGGCATCTTGGGTCGGAAAGTCTTGATTTAAAAAGGTTTGTAAGCAATATGAGAACAGGTGCTGGCCACCCATATCTTTGGTTCACCATGCTATACTTCATCTCTCACTTTATAACCCAGAACCCCGAAAGTATGAAGATACTACATCTGGTTATATCTACAAT
>JADHVN010000068.1 GCA_016783995.1 Actinomycetota bacterium | reverse complement strand
AAAGACAGGATCGGAGTTTCAATGATTAATGCTGCTGAAAGTGAAGGTTTAATAAACAAAGATACAGTAATTATAGAGCCTACAAGCGGAAATACCGGCATCTCACTGGCTTTTGTGTGCGCTGCCAGGGGATATAGATTAATTCTTACTATGCCTGACACAATGAGTTTAGAACGAAGGAAGCTTCTTACCATATTCGGTGCTGAGCTTGTCCTGACGGACGGTTCAAGGGGAATGAGAGGGGCTGTGGAAGAAGCAGAAAAAATTCAGAAAAGTATCAGAAATAGTTTTATGCCCCAGCAATTTAAAAATGCTGCAAATCCTGAAATACACCGGAAAACAACCGCTGTAGAGATATGGTCTGATACTGGTGGGAGTGTGGATATGTTTATTGCAGGGGTAGGCACCGGTGGAACCATTACCGGTGTGGGAGAAGTTTTGAAGCAAAAAAAACCTTCGGTTAAAATAATAGCAGTCGAGCCGGCTGATTCTCCGGTTCTTTCGGGAGGCAGTGCGGGGCCGCATAAAATACAGGGTATTGGAGCAGGATTTGTTCCGGAGGTGTTAAATACCGGTATAATTGATGAGATTATCCAGGTTTCTAATGAAGATGCTGGTAATATGACCCGTAAGATTATAAGAGAAGAAGGGATTCTGGCGGGTATATCAAGCGGAGCTGCGATGTGGACTGCAATAGAAGTTGCAAAGCGCAGGGAATCAGCCGGCAAGGTTATTGTTGTTATTTTACCTGATACAGGTGAAAGATATCTTTCTACCTCGATGTTCCAGAAGCAGTAATTTCTTTAATTTTATATAAAATAGATACAGGTGAGCGAATATGGCAAGTGGGATAGGAATAGTTAATACAAAATATTATAATTTTGCCCAGCCTCCGGATGGAATGATACTGGAGTCCGGGAAGAAACTTGACCCCATTACAATTGCCTATGAAACATACGGCAGATTAGACAAGAGTAAAAGTAATGCGGTTATGGTTTTGCATGCCTTATCAGGAGATGCTCATGTTGCCGGATTTCATAAGGGAGATGAAAAACCCGGGTGGTGGGACAATATAATAGGTCCGGGCAAAGCTTTTGATACTGAAAAATATTTTATTATATGCTCGAATGTTATTGGTGGATGCAAAGGGAGTACGGGTCCATCTTCATTGAATGCAGAGACAGGAAAACCTTACGGTCTTGATTTTCCAATAATTACGATCTCTGACATGATAAACGCGCAAAGGTATTTGATTGATTATCTGGGAATAGACAGGCTGCTGTGTGTTGTGGGAGGTTCAATGGGAGGAATGCAGGTTATGCAATGGGTCGCTTCTTATCCGGATAGAGTTCTATCAGCTATTCCTATAGCTACAGCATTAAAACATTCTCCGCAACAAATTGCGTTTAATGAAGTGGGAAGGCAGGCGGTAATGTCTGATCCTGCCTGGCGCGGTGGCAACTACTATGGCTATAGCCAGCCGGAGAATGGTCTGGCTCTTGCACGGATGATTGGGCATATAACTTATATGAGTGACGAGTCTATGGAGAAAAAATTTTCAAGGAAATTAAAAAATGGCAGTTATAATTTTTCATTTACACCTGAATTTGAAGTTGAAGGCTATTTGCATTACAGAGGTGATAATTTTGTAAAGAGGTTTGATGCCAATTCTTATCTTTATATCACAAAAGCGATAGACTACTTTGATTTGTCCTCCGGAGATAAACTTTTTCAAAATAGCAAAGAAATTGATATTAAATTTTTAGTTATCGCATTTAAATCCGATTGGTTGTATCCTCCATACCAATCCAGAGAGATCGTTAAATTACTGAAAGCCAGACACGCAGATGTTACTTATTGTGAAATAAATTCTAATTATGGCCACGATGCGTTTCTTCTTGAATTTACAGAAGAGACTCGTCTGATAAAGCATTTTTTAAATAGGGTATACATTTATGCAGGAAAAAAATAATAAAAATATAAGGCTGGACTACAAAATAATTTTTAAAATTATAGAAACCGGTTCAAGTGTTCTGGACCTCGGTTGCGGCAGCGGAGAGCTTCTAAATCTTTTAATTAAGGAGAAAAAAGTGAAAGCACGGGGTATAGAGTTAAAAGAAGGAGCTATTTACGAATGTGTAGAGAAGGGACTAAGTGTATTTCACGGAGATATAGAGGGCGGCCTGGGAGAATATCCTGATAATTCTTTTAATTATGTTATTTTAAATCAGAGTATGCAGGAAACCAAAAAAATAGAGTTTGTCCTGCAGGAATCCCTCAGGGTAGGCAGGAGAGTAATAATAGGATTTCCTAATTTCGCTTATATCCGGTCCCGCTTTGACCTTTTTTTCAGGGGAAAGGCTCCTGTTACTCCATCGCTTCCTTACAGCTGGTATGAATCACCAAATGTGCATTTCTTAAGCCTGAAAGATTTTAAAAATTATTGTAAGGCAAAAGGAATAAATATACTGGAAACATATTATTTAGGTAAGAACAATATTATAAGATTCTTTCCTAATCTGCTGGCTCTAAATGCAATTTTCGTTATAAGTAAACCAGGTAATCCTTAATGTTAAAAAGATATTACTGGTTTCTTCAATTATATAACTTCCTTTAGCAAACACTTTAAAAACTTTGGAAGTATAAAATATTTTAAACTGATTTAGCTAATATTTTTTAGATTTTATAATTTTAATAAATTTCTTCAATATTTCTGCTTTCTCTTATCGATGTCTTTTTTTTAACAATTATACAGGCTGCACGTAATATTATTAAGGTCATTATATAGTAAATTTTAATAATATTGAAAATCTCTGTTCTATAACTGAAATTAAATTTAAAAAGGTAACAAATCCGTCTCCAGGGAAAATGTGGGATGGTATAGAAGAATATATTATTGTAATTAGTACAAAATTTTTAACTTGAAATTTATAAGAATTTGCTTTTGGATCTCATAAGTATAAAGCGTAAATAAACGCCATAATCTGATATTACAAGTATTAAAAATAAAAAATTTGCAGCAAGTTAGCAGGCAGAAGGCCTAAATAATTTTGTCAGGAAGATATTTGGCCTCATTTTAAACAGGTTTAAACTCTGGAAATCATATTTAATCTAAAGATCCACATAATCATAGTCTATATAGTCATCACGGCTATAATCATCAAAATCATCTAATTGGCCGGGTTTTACCGGAGGCGGCCTTTTTCTCCTAAACTCATATCTTCCTGTGATCAATTTTTAAATCATTTATATTCAATTAATTTTTACAGGATCTAATATTTAATATTTTTGTGTATTTACATATATAATTATACTATAATAAACTCCGTGTCCACAAATAATGTCACAAATAGGGTTTACTTTTATACAATATATATCTATAATATACTTTACTATGTTACATATTAGTAATATATTATGGTTTACTTTAGGATTTCAGAATAAATGCGTTGTTATATAGAGGCGAAATGTTTGACCGGACAATAGTAAAAGAGTTAGAAAAATGGGCAAAAAAAGCTCGTAGAAAACCTTTAGTCCTGCGTGGTGCCCGGCAGGTTGGCAAAACAACAGCAGTTGAGATTTTCTCAAAGCAGTTTGATCAATATATATATTTAAATCTTGAAATTTCTTCAGACCGCAAGATATTTGAAAAAGACTATACAATTGAAGAGCTTATTCAGGCGATCTTTTTTGAAAAAAACAAAAAGAAAATCAAGGGGAGGATCCTGATATTTATTGATGAAATACAGAATTCTCCTAATGCGGTTATGATGCTACGGTATTTTTATGAATCAGCTAAGGATTTTTTTGTCATAGCAGCAGGCTCTCTCCTGGAGTCTCTAATAGACAGGCAAATTAGTTTTCCTGTTGGACGGGTTGAATATCTTTATATGAAACCGTTAACCTTTAATGAATATATAACTGCAACGGGGGAAAGTTCTTCATTAGAAGTCCTTAAGCAGATCCCTTTTCCTGATTTTGCTCACGAGAAATTACTAAAGCAATTTTATCAATATACACTAATTGGAGGAATGCCAGAAGTGGTGAGCGTTTATTGCCAAACTCAAAATGTAGTTGAACTAAAACCAGTTTATGAAAGCCTTTTGCGGTCATATCTTGATGATGTGGAAAAATACGCCCGAAACAATACTCTTGCCCGTATAATGCGCCATGCTATTGAAAGTTCTTTTTATTCTGCCGGAAGCAGAATCCGTTTTGAAAGGTTTGGCCGGTCCAGTTACAGATCACGGGAGATGTCTGAAGCGCTAAAAACACTTGAAAAAGCAATGCTTATTTATTTAATGTATCCAACAACAGAAACTAGTCTTCCCATTGAAGCTGATCATAAGAAATCTCCCAGACTGCACCTTATTGACACAGGACTGGTCAATTATTTTGTTGGGCTGCAAAAAGAACTTTTTGGCACGCAAAATCTAAATAGTGTTTATGAAGGAAAAATTGCAGAACATATAGTCGGGCAGGAATTGCTTGCAGAAAGCCAGACTTTTACTAGGAAAGTACAGTTTTGGGTCAGAGAAAAAAAACAGTCAAATGCTCAAGTCGATTATATTGTCCCGTTTGAAAGCTATGTGATACCAGTTGAAGTAAAAACAGGAAAAGCCGGCCGTCTGCGTTCAATACATGAGTTTGTTGACCGGGCGCCGCATAATTATGCAGTAAGGGTGTATTCTGGCAAGTTGAAAGTCGATATTGTTGAAACTCTTAAGGGAAAGAAGTTTTTTCTTTTAAATCTTCCTTTTTACTTAACAGGAAGACTCAATAGCTATCTGCATTGGTTTTTAGAGGAAGTGATTAAATAATATGTGGTTGCTGAATTTATTGCCTTCAGGTCATATTTCCTGTCTTTGATCTTATTTAAACTGGGGCGTCATCTCAAAATAGCCATCATCTGCATGGTTTAAAAGATTATTTTTATCTGATATATAATAAGGTATAGTTAAGAAGATTCTGGAGTAAGCTGCTTAATAGCTATTAAGCCTCCCCCCAAGCTGGTGACAAGAGATAATGAGGAACTGGTATTTTCGAAGACATTTTACAGAATATCCAATAGACCTGAGGTACGCAGTGCACTTCTTAAGATCAGGGGTTTTGAAATTAGAGAAGAAAATAAGGATGAGGATGTCATTACATGGTTAAGTACAAAAAATATTATCCTTGGCTCTATTTTTATTACCGACAGGGGGCTCAGATTTGAGACAAACTCAGAAGAACGCCTTGAAAAATGGAGATTAAAGACTAAAAAAATACCTCTGAAATTCTTGGAAACAGAATATATAGACTATCAGAATATATTTGAAAAAGAGGCAGAAAAACCTTCTTCCAAAAATAGAGGTACCGGAGAAACCGGACCCCCTGAAATTCCCGAAGAGGTGATGAAATAATTTGCGCTTGATTGGTGGAACAATTATTACGATGAATGGGTAACTCAAAAAATCCCGGCTCTTGGAAATAAGACCCCCAGAAATGCAGTAAAGACTAAAACTGGCAGGCAGAAAGTTATTGACCTGATCGATGATTATGAGAATAATTCACTGCGCGCTATAAAAAGTGGGGCTAATAACAATTTGCAGAAATTTTTTGATGCTGATGAATTAAGAAAAAGACTTGATCTTATAAAAGAAGAATAGGACCTATTCTTTTAACCCTATAAAGATTTGGATATAATCTTGTTAAGAACATCTCATTAACCATTTTTAAGAAACCCGGATGCCCAAAATTAAAACCTATTTTAATAAAGTATCCCAGATAATAATCTCTAATTGCCAGTTAAGCCGGATATCGCAGCTTTTAGTTTTTCCGCTACACTTTCTTCCAGCAATAGCGCTAAAATGCTTCACCGGAAAAATAAATCTTCTCCAGTAAACAACGACCGGCCAAAATTGTAGACTACCGGGTGTATTTATATATAAGACTAATTATGTATTTGATAGAGGGCTACTTAAACGGAATGCCTGCAGCTGTAGCAGTTATCCAAACCTTTGGAGACTTTCTGGGATTTAATCCCCGCATGCATATGCTGGCAAGTGACGGCTGCTTTGGATGTGATGGGATCTTTTACACCTCCTCTATAAATATAGATACAGCTAGTCTTGAAGAGCTTTTTAGATACAGGGTATTTAAAATGCTTCTTTCCAGGAGCCTTATTACTACTAGCACTGTAGAACTCATACTTTCCTGGAGACATTTAAGGTTTTGGGTTTTACTGCGGAGAGAGGATCTACCCAAAAGATAGCAGGTCCATGGAAAACCTTGCAAGATATATTATAAAGGCGTCTTTTTCCCATAAGAGAATGAAATATATTCCAGAGGAAGAATGAAATATATTCCAGAGGAGGCCAAGATTACCTACAGGTCTAAATACAGCAAAGGGGAGAAGGAGTTTAGCGCACTTGAATGGATGGCAACCCTTTGCTCCCATATACCGGATCGGAGCAAGCAGACAGTCCGCTATTATGGCTTATGCAAAGCTTTGAATAAGCCATAATATGCTGAGTTAAACTAAATGTAATTAGTTAAAAATTAAGGATATATACTGATAACTCAGCATAATTTTAAGCTCAGCATAAAATGGCTATTACAGCAACGTATGCAGGGGCAGAAGGAAAAGGCAAAATTGTGACGGGGCAGATTTTATTATTACAGATGACGAGTATAGAAGGGGTTGCAATAAATCCTGGGCAAGGCTTATCAGAAAGATATATGAAGTGGATCCCCTTACCTGTCCCAAATGTGGCGGGGATATGAGGATTATTGCACCTGTAGAGGATTATAAGGTAGTTAAGAAGATTCTGGATTATCTTAAAATATATGAGTTTAGGAGAAAAAGGCCGCCTCCGGTAAAACCCGGCCAATTAGATGATTTTGATGATTATAGCTGTGATGATTATATAGATTTTGATTATGTGGATTTTTAGACTAAATGTGATTTCCCGTATTTAAACCTGCTTAAAAAACAGGCTGGAGATGGCCCTGGCTAAATTATTTAGGCCTTCTGCTCTATCGCATACTCTATTTTTTTTATTTTTAATACTTGTAATATCAGATTATGGCGTTTATTTACGCTTTATACTTATGAGACCCAAAAGCAAATTCTTATGAATTAAATGAACACAAGTTTGCCCGAAAAACAACCTCTGAACTTGTTACAGCCAATCAGAAATATAAAGATGGTCTTAAAGATAATCTGACTGATATACACAAACATTTAAAAACTTTAACCGGATTTTATCCTGAACATATAAAGAAAGAAGATATGGTCTTTTTTATTCCCAGTATGAGTTATTTTACAGATAAAGAAAAAGATGAAATGCTTGGTAGCTTCTGGGAATTTGACCGAAATCTGATTAATGAAAAATACAGGGGTCTGGTAACAGACTATGAAAAATCTGGTGAGCTATAAAATTAATACTGCGACATGGTTGATCGTAATAAAATTAAAAAAATGCAAAAAATGGTTATAATGAAATTCAATTCCTCTGGCTTCAGGGGCAAACTTTCTATTTAATTTGAGTTGTATAGTGGGTGCACTCCGGAAACTAATCTGTAAAAT
>JADHVN010000067.1 GCA_016783995.1 Actinomycetota bacterium | reverse complement strand
TTAATTTGGTTAAAAAAGTTTACTGATAAATGTATAGATTTAATTTACCTTGGTCCACAATTTTTAGTAATAGACAATATGAAGTTATTTTTAATCTCAGGATCAAGCAATAGATTAGTATTCAATAATTCTTTAATTAAGTAAATTTTATACGGGGGGGGTATTTATAATGCTCATGCATGAAGAAATAGAAGCAAAAAAGCAATTATTTGGTATAAAAGTAATATTAATTATAGATACTATCTTATTTTCTATTATATTTATTATTGGAGTGGGCGCTTCTTTTGATAATGCTTATAATTATGGAGCTGTCAGTGGGTTTTTTTTATTTTTAGCTAATTTAATAGTTTATGGTGGTTTGACATATATGGCATCAATGGGATTGGTTGGCTTAAATAATAGGAAGAATTATTCTATACCGATATGTAGAGCCACTTTAATATTAACTGGGTTAGTGCCTATATTATTTTTCTGGTCACGGTTAAAAAATCCTTTAGTTAAAAGATATTTGAATTATGGTTTTGAAGTGATAAAGGAAGAGTTAACTAATAATTCAATGGGTAAAACTGAAACACAATTAAAGATAGAATCGTTTAAGGGCTCTGCCCTTGATAAAAATTATAAAAAAATTTTTAATATTTGTTTTTATTCTGTTATTGGTTGGGTCACCTTTATTATATTCCTTTCTTTACTTATAAGTTGGGCTGATTTTTTAGGTACTATTTTAGGTATATTTATTAATTTTTGGATATGGCTTTTCATGATTTTTATATCTATATTTAGGAAAAATCATAAAGCATGGGCTTTAGTCGTTAGTATAATTTTCGGGTTCTCTACTATAATAGCTACGATGTATCCATTTATCACCTTTTAATTATATTTACGAATCTATATAAAAAAATATATTAAAAACAATAGGATTTCGTGGTGGCAAAAGCTACTGCAAAGGAGGCAGGAATAATGAAGTTAATAAAAAAAATAAATAATTTATATAAACTTATCATATTAAATTTGAGTGAACAGGAGTCTTTATGAAAGTAAAATATTCGATACCGTTTTTAATTGTAGTATTGATTTTTGGTTTTGGGTTATTTACATCATGCAGCACAGAAGAAATAAAAGTAGAAGAAGTCAAGGTAGAAGAACCCAAATCAGAAGAAATAACCGAAGTCAGTTTAAAAATAATTGTATGGAATGATACAGTGGAAAATGAACCGAATCTTGAAATATGGATTAAGGGTACCGGTTCATGGTATCCAGATAAAGAATCGATGGGATTTGGGGGAGATTTTTTTATTCCAGTAGAACCTTTTTCCAATGAAGGAATTAATGAAATTTATATTTATCCAGATGGCCGGACAGGGAATGAAATTATAGTAGAAATAATTATTAACGATGAAATGACCCCCGAATCCGATAGAGACACTATTCATATTGAAATATCTGATGAAACTGTCATAGTTACTGGAACATCAATTGCGGGAATTACTAAAGAATTTGAAAGATAAAAAAAAGGGTAACAATACTACCGATAATTAATAGAAAGGAGTATGTTATGGAAAACGATTCAGAAGAAGAAAAACTATTGCGTAGTTTTTACCGTAGAAGAAGAGTGGGAATAACTTTCAGGATAGTATTTATTCTATATGCAATATATGCAGTTTTTGTAAATGCATTCTATTCTTTTGTACTTAAAGAATATGGCTGGATGGTGTTAAAAATAATTATTTTTCCATACACAATAGTAGTTGCTCCACTAATAGCAGTATTTACGGGCGCTTTTCATTGGTATTGGATACTAATTTGGCTTGGTGGTTTGGGAAGTTATGCTATCTCAACGTTTTACGGCAGATTGAAACCAATTGATTAAATTTTAAAATATTTAGATAGGATATTTAAAAGAGGCAAATAAAATGAAAATTAAATCAACAATTTTTGCAGTAATACTGGTTTTATTTGCACTGACCGGTTGTTGTTTTTCAAGTGGATCATCTACAACAACTGCAACTAAAGCAACAAATAATTTGCCTGATTCAGTTGAATACAAAATGGCTACTATAGATAATGGATTTATAGATAAAGAAGACCCGATAATTAATAATTACAAAATACTCCTCGATAGTTTAGAAAAAAAGACAATTAATAGCAGAATTGATATTTCAGACATTACGGTTACTGCACAGAGATTATTAAAAGAACATGGGATTAATAAATCATTATTGGGTATTCTGAAAGACTTTGATGATTCTATCCCAGACGGATTAGAGCAAATGAAACTCGAGGAAATTGCTGCTGCTTATATGGTATTAATGACTGAATAACAAAAAGAAGTAACTCTTTAAGCTTGCTGATAAAACAGTGGAGAGATCTAAAAATAGTTGAGGAGGTTAATATTATGGGTTTATTGGAAGATATTATTATTAAAGTAGCTAATCTACATTATGGGAAGCAATATAATGAAGCTTTAAAATTATTAGATTCTTATTTTGAATTTGCAACCAAAAGAGAAGATACAGCTCAATTTCATATAGGTTATGCAATGAATTATGAAAAATTAAAAGAGTTAGAAAAATGCAACTATCATTGTGAAGAAGCAGTCAGATTATTTCATTGTGGAACATACTCATACAAAAGATTAATAATAAATTATGTAAAAACAAAGGAGTGGAAAAACGCTTTAAGGATATGCAACATAGCGATTGATATGTCAAACGAATCCAAGCAGTTGGAAAAAGGAAACAAACCTAAAACTAGATATATGAGAACCCCCTTACATTGGGGGGATTTTGATTTATATCTGAAGAGAAGAAAAGAATTTATTCTAAAAAAGATAAAAGAAGAAGAATAAAAAGAATGCCCGGTTTGCTTCTATTATCGGAAGCAAGTTATCATTACGAAATATCCAGTTTATGGTTAAGAGGTACGCAGAGAGGGCGGGGATTAATAAGAACGTTACACCGCATACATTAAGACATACTTTTGCAACCAATTTTATAAGGCAAAACGGAAACGCAATGAACCTAAAAAAGATTTTAGGGCACGCTGATATTAGTACTACCACAATCTATATCACCCTGGCAAATATTGATGTTGAAAAGGGGATGAAATCCTTTAAAGGATTTTTATAAATTGCTTTTTATTGTTAAGATTTTCCAAATAGGGTAAAAATATGAAAAAAACATTAATAATCATAGCAATAGTGTTAACGCTTTTAATAGGATTTTTAACTACTAGTTGTATAAAGCAAATAACCCCGGAAACAACAGAAGCAAAAAGCAGTAGTGGTAAGACAATTGAGGAAGAACTTACAATTTTTTATGAAAATTATCACTACATAACTCAAGCATATGATACAGAAAACCAAAAGTTATATTGGGATTTTGAAGGTTTGGATAATAATAATGATAGGATAAAAAACTCACAAAGGAGAATAGCTAATATAAAAGACTTCAGATATAAATTAACTACTTTAAATATCCCTGAACCTCTTAAGGAATTCTATAAAATTAAATTGCAAGAATTGCAGGTCAGCGAAGATTTTGGGAAATTTACAATTAGCTATTTGAATACAGGTAATCCAACAATTGAAGAATTAATAGATTATCAAGATAAAGTAAATGAATTAAGTATTAAATCATATAATTTAGCTTTGGAAATTTATGAGAAATATAGTCTGAGTTATTTAATAAAATGATCTGAAGGAGGAAATAATTGAAGTTTTTAAAAGTATTAGGTTATATTCTATTTTTTGGTTGTGGTTCGTATTTATATATTGTGAGTTTAATTTTTTATTATGCATTATGGGATTTGTTAGGACTAATAATTGCTATAGCTGTATTTCCAGCTGCAGAGATTTTTCCAATAGTTGTATGGATTATAAGCAAGCAATTTCCAGGGATTTTATTTTTAATATGGGTTATAGGTTGGATAGGAATGGTTTTGGTTGGGGTTGGTAGCAGGAAGGATGAAGAATATATTTAAAGAGGTTATTTAAAAGAGGTAAATAAATGAATGCCGATCTGTGGTCTAAAAGAAAAAAAATAATAATAATTTGTGGAACTGCTTTAGGAATATTTTTAATTTTATTTTTAACTTCATGCACTAATTTGGCTGATTATGTGCCGATTGAGAAATATAACGAGCTTCAGTCAGCCTATGATACGATTGATGATAAATATATAAAATCAAATCAGGACAGGATTGACCTTAGTATTGAAAATAAAAGTTTAAAAGTAGATGTAGGTAATGTAGAGAATGAGACTGAAAGTTATAAAAATCTGATTAATAACTTAAATGATTTGCTTGCCAATGTTTATTATGGATATGCTGAAAATAATAATTATGAGTCAGATGGTTTTACAGCATTTAGTATAAACTATAATGATAAATATTATCTTATTACAGCAGGACACGCAGCGCATTATAAATATAATGGTGTTGATACTGGAGTTTATACATACTTTAAGGTTAAGGTAAATTTTAGTAATGAGTGGATTTATCCAAAATTATTAACTTACGAAAATGATTTTATGGGTAATAGGGATTATGCAATATTATACTCTGATAAAATAACAAATGGGCTGGATTTTGATTTAAACAATAGTTACCCCGAATATATATTAGGAAATGAAGATAATAATATATTCAAACAATTTGATATAGATAATTTAGTAGAGGGTGAAAGTGGCAGTCCCGTAGTGGATATTGATGGAGAAGTTATAGGAATAGCAACAGGCAATTTTGTAGATATAGATTTAGTTATAGAAGCAATAGATAATTTAAATAATCAATATTACAATAAAGACAATAATACTAGTTCAAATTCGATTGCTAATAATAACAATTTTACAAATACAGAAGTAGCATTTTTTGATAAGGTTTATAATTTAATAGATGAATATAGTTTAGCAATTAATCATATGAATGTTTATCATGGTGACTCATGGATAATTAATGACCCCGAATCATTAGCATTGGAAGAAACTTTTTTGATTAGATTAAATGAACTTACTGAGAAAATAATAAGTTTTTCCTACCCAAATAGTCTTAAAAATGATAGAAATAATTTAGTCAATATATCAAGAGAAATATATAACATAAGAGTTACAGAAATTGAATATATGAGAAACAATGATTATGCAAATTACGTAAAATATAATGATTTATTCAATAATACCGTGAAAAAATTTTCAGATTATTATAATTCTATCATTAAATAATTTAGATTAATTATTATGTACTGTAAATAATATGAATGATGACCTGCTACTAAAAATATCGTTTAATAGTTTCTTCCCCTAGCTAACATATTAAAGGCTCTTAAATCGCAGATTTTCCAAAAAGGGGTTTGGGGGGAACACCCCAAATAAAAGCAAAGTGTATTACAAACAGCGTTTGTAATACGTTTGCATATCTTGCCTACACATATTTTTATACTCCATTTATCTCACCAGTTTAAAGTATTTGAACCAGAATAAACGAGAAAGATTCTTTTTGTAACCGATATTTAAATTTACATCACTTAATTTTTCCCTTTCTACTAAAAACTATTCTCCTGGCTAATTGTGACTGGATATGAGTTTAGATCTAATTACTTCAACTCTCACGGGCTCCTATTAATGATTTGCTTCCGGGGAGTTATTATACTTAGAACCTGTCCGTCGTAAAGGTAGTATTTTCCTTTGCGAACATAAACCGCTAAAGCTATTTATCCTTCTCAATCCTTGCTGGCAAGGACCGGAAAATCTCCACCTTGACTCCCGGCCAGAACCTTCGTCTTACTTCCTCCATGCGGAAGCAAATTATTTTCTTAAAGAAAAAGGAGAAGAAATATATAAGTAGTAGAGGTTAACTGAAGTTATATAAAAGTAAATTAATGTTAGGAGACAAGCATTAATATGCAAAATAATCTAAATACAAAAATAGCCGAGGGTAATGTTTCTTTAAGAAATATAATTGAAGAAGATTTAATTAAGATGATAAAAGGATTATCCTCAGAGGAACTACTCGGTGCCTATAGGAGTTTAAGTGGTCCAAAAACTAAAAGTAACAATAACTTGCAAATCAGTGAGAAAAACAGTCCATTAGAAAAAGATACCACTAGAGAATACAGTACACACTTGCGGTCACAGAATAAAGCTAGCTCAACCATTAAAGATTACGTAAATATATCAGTCAAGTTTACCTCATATATAAAACAAAATAGGATTAAATTTGAGTCTTTGGCTGTGAGTGATGTTGACGGGTATCTTTCTTTAGTTAGATCCAGAAGTATCTCAAATAATACATATGCTAAACTTATAAACTGTATTAGGTCATTTTTAAGATTTCTTAACCAAAGGGAATATATAAAGGCCGATTTTGCATCTCTCATAAAGATTCCACTAAAAGTAGAATCAATTAAAGAAGAGCTTTCTGACCTAGATATAAAAAATATTAAAAATTACCTATCGGTAAGAAAAGAAAAATACAAGAATGAAAATTTAAGGGACAAGATAATTTTTAATCTAGGGATTGACTGCGGACTTAGAAGACAGGAGTTTATAAACTTAAACTGGGAAGATATAAATCTTAAAGAGAGCTCTATTAATATAAAAAATTCAAAGGGAAGAAAAAACAGGGTAGTCTATTTTAATAAAGATTTAAGAGAGCTCCTATATTTATATAGAAAATTAAATGGAAAATATATAAATGCTCTAATCAGGGGAGCACATGGAAAAAGAATAACAAAATGTTCACTACAAAATATAATATCTAGAATTTTTAAAGAGTCAAAA
Organism: Actinomycetota bacterium; assembly: GCA_016783995.1. The sequence goes on along the minus strand of JADHVN010000067.1, from coordinate 839 downwards.
ACCTACAGAAAAAATCTTACCCTTCATAGTTTAAGGCATACATATGCAGAGAGACTAAGAAGGAAAGGGGTAGATCTACCAACAATCAGCAAGCTTCTGGGACACTCAAGGCTTGACACCACTGACATCTATCTGCATGTAAATAAAGATGATTTTAAAATGGCAGTATTATAGTGTAATCAGAAGTAAAATAGTGGAAGAAAATCCACTGTTTCCTTAAAATGCAAAACCCCGTACGCTTTTCGAGCAACCATCCTGAAGCCCACGCACGAGGAATTACTTGCTATTATCAGTATAATAGTAATAAATACTATATCAATAGTTAGTGAGGTAGAAAATGAAAAACAATAAAAAATCTCCTTTAAAAGATCGTCCTTTACATGTGGCAGGCCAATCAGTAGATGTATCAATCGTAAATCTCGCATTTGATGGTTTAACGATATTTTTTATACTGGTAATATTATCTTTATTTTTATTTTTTGAATTACTATATTTAGCTTTTCCGTCAATAATTGTTAAATGGTTAAACCAGACTTTTCCACCTCACGTCACCCCAATAACAATAATAATTTCAATAATATCTTTAATAGGTATTATTTATTGCATATATAGAATAATTATTATCGTGAAAAGAATAAAATCTCTGAAATTGGGAAGAGATGGTGAAAGAATAGTTGCGGAGATATTCGATGATTTACGTGGACAGGGTTTTGTTATATTTCATGATATAGTAGCTGGAAACTTTAATATAGATCACGTCATTCTTACTCCCCATGGCATATTTACTGTTGAGACAAAAACATACAGTAAACCTCCAAAAGGTGAGATTATCTGTAAAG
>JADHVN010000066.1 GCA_016783995.1 Actinomycetota bacterium | reverse complement strand
GCCAGATCCATAATTTCCTGTATCGAACCTGAAGCCAGAAGCCCAAAACCGGTCTGTCTTACAGCCATCACATCCGAATGATCACCAAATATGGAAAGAGCATGTGTTGCAACAGCACGGGCACTTACATGAAATACACCAGGCAGAAGTTCTCCTGAAATTTTATACATATTGGGGACCATCAGAAGAAGTCCCTGAGACGCAGTGTAAGTTGAAGCAAGAGAACCCGCCGCAAGCGAACCGTGTATCGCTCCTGCCGCACCTCCTTCGGATTGAAGTTCGCTCACACTGACAACCTGCCCGAACATATTCTTCCTTCCATGAGCAGCCCACTCATCAACATATTCACCCATAGGAGAAGAAGGAGTGATGGGATAGATAGCCGCTACTTCAGTAAAAGCATAAGCCACATATGCTGCAGCCATATTTCCATCCATGGTTTTCATGGTTTTCATATTTAATCTACTCCTTTATATTTAAATTTACGGTATCGGATTTTTAAGTCAATCAATAAAAATAACTTACCCCGACCGCAAATATTTTAACAATCTACTGGAAACATTCTTAATACAAGCTTTCAAGCAAACACAAAATCATTGAATTATAACACATTTAATTTATTTTTTTAATAAACTAATGCACACAGCTGGATAGTTTTAGCTACCTGTAGATTAAAGTTCTCTTCTATCAGAAATTGCCCTGCCTATAGTTATCTCATCTGCATATTCCAGGTCACCACCAACAGGAAGTCCGCTTGCCAGTTTAGTAACTTTAACTCCCAGGGGGATTAATATCTTTTTTAAATACATAGCAGTACTTTCACCCTCAACAGTTGGATTTACTGCAATTATTACCTCTTCAATATTATTAGCCTTCACGCGCTCCAGCAGTCTGGGTACTCTTATCTCTTCAGGTCCGACATTTTCTATGGGAGACAGCAGTCCGCCAAGGATATGATACAACCCCCTGTATTCACCAGTTTTTTCAACAATTATTACATCACTTACTTCCTCGACTATACATATTTTTTTTCTATCCCTGGACTGGTCCCTGCAAATATGACAGATATCTTCTTCGGTCAGACTGTAACATTGACTGCAAAATTTAACCTTTTCCTTCATCTCAATCAGGTTCTTGGAGAATTTTACAATATCGCTATGGGAAAGCTTGAGCAAAAAGAATACAATTCTTTTAGCAGATTTGGGACCTATTCCCGGAAGTTTTCTGAATTCGTTTATTAAATTTTCTACACTTTTTATATATAAAGCCATTTATAATTTACAAATGGTTTAATAATTGTAAATAAATCTATTACAGTATCCCTGTAATTTATAATTTCCGTTAGAAGAGCCCGGGTATATTCATACCACCTGTAAGGCTTGTCATTTTATTTTTAGCTTCATCTTTTGATTTTTTTATAGCATCATTTATTGCAACCATTACCATATCCTCAATCATTTCCATGTCACCTGAATCAACAATATCCTTATCAATTTTTACTTCTACAATTTCTTGATCACCATTTACTTTCACTTTTACTGCACCCCCGCCTGCGGAAGCTTCGAACTCCATTTTTTTTAATTCTTGCCGGATTTCCAGTAATTTTTGCTGCATAATCTTTGCCTGCTTCATCATATTCCCATAGTTTAAACTCAATTTTTACTCCTTTATATCAAATTTTTTTTCAAAATAATTGAACACATCCTCTTCTGTACGGCTGTTTTCACTACTCCCGTCTTTTGAATTTGAACTATTACTGGCTTTATTTTCTGCATCTTCAACCCTGCTTTCTCCGGTTAATTTGCTGCTCGCTTCACTTTCTGCATCACTTATTACATCAATTTTATCCATTTTTTTACCAAGCTCGAATTTAATACTGAAGTCCTTACCTGTAACTTCTTTTATCACACTGGATATCAACTCGATATTTTTGATTTTATTTAAATGGTCCTTGTGCCATTCTTTTTTTTTATCCAGGTAGAAATACAATGTGCCGTTTTCTATTTTATAAGGCACAGCTTCCGTAAACATAGCGTGAACTGAAATTTTCTTCTTTTTTAAACTTTGCGAGATTTTATCCAGATTATTATTAATCAAACTAATTTCTTCATCTTTTTTTTCTGCTCCAGCATCAGCCATCTCTGATTTATGAGCTTTGCTCCCACTTACTGTATGTTTGGCCTGAATTTCGACCTCGCTTACCATCTTATTAATTTCATTGCTATTTATAATATCAAAATCATCATCCTCATTTTCATAAACACTGGTATCAACATCAGCTCTATGATTATGATAATTCTTATTACCTTCTTGCATTGAATTAATTTTATCAATTTCTTTCCTTAAAGATTCTATCTGCGTCTCCATAAGTCTGGTTTTCTTTCCTATTTCTTTTTCATCCAATACAATAAAATTAATGGCTCTGACTACCGCTGACTTGAAAAAGACTTTTGAGCCTTCACCCCATTTGATTTGCTTGAGCAAATCTGTAAACAGTTCCATATAAAACTCTATTTCTTCCTTTTGCAGTTTTTTAGCCTGACCAAGATACTTATCTTTATAATCTTCACTTATATTTACAATTTCAAAAGGATTATTGTAATTTTTAATAACATACAAATCATACAGATGATCCAGAAACTCGGATACGAATACTTTAAGGTTTTGATTACTGCCAGTAATTTTATTTACAAGAAGCAAACCCCCGGTCAAGTTCTTTTCAATTAAAATATCTGTAAATTCAAAAAGCATATCAAGATCTGTGACCCCGAGAAGTGAAATAACATCTCTGACTTCAATTTTATCCTCACCAAATGCTGCCAGTTGTTCCAATATGCCATCAGCATCTCTCAGGCTGCCATCTGCATATTTAGAAATTAAGCTCATAGCTGAATCACTTATGGTTATTTTTTCACTTTTAGCGATTTTCTGCAGTCTCTCTTTGATTTTGTCCATTGGTATTGGAAAGAAATCAAATCTCTGGCATCTTGACATTATAGTAGGAATTACTTTATTTGGTTCAGTGGTGGCCATTATAAATAATACATGTTCAGGAGGCTCTTCCAGAACCTTGAGCAGCGCATTAAAAGCTTCCGTGGTTAACATATGAACCTCATCAATAATATAGACTTTTTTTCTCAGTATATTAGGCAGATATTTTACTTTTTCCCTGAGCTCTCTTATTTCATTTATTCCTCTATTGGAAGCAGCATCGATTTCTACAACATCCATACTGGAGCCATTGGATATACTTACACAATTTTCACATTTATTGCATGGATCCGGGGTAGCCCCTTTAATGCAATTTAAAGCCTTTGCCAGTATGCGTGCAGTTGATGTTTTGCCTGTCCCTCTGGGACCGCAAAATATATAACAATGTGATAATCTATTATTGGATATAGCATTTTTAATGGTTTTAACATTGTACTCTTGACCGATTATTTCTCCAAAGTCCTGCGGTCTCCATTTTCTATAAAATGAAATGTAACCCATAAAAATATATAGCTATTTTAATTAGTAATAAATGACCGTGCCCCAGATCTCGATTTATAATAACAAGTGCATCTCATACAGTTAACTCCAGCCAGGTTTCCTTGTGGCACCCGGAGAATATTACTTACCGCTGCTTCCTCTCGGACCTGACGGGGTTTGTAATCCTCCGCCGCACAAGACCCGACCTTCAACATCACTTTTATAAGCGCTAAACCTCACTATCATAAACCTCATATCTGTTGATCAGCCTCACTATAGCGGATTGTGAGTTACAGGGCACCGCTAGCTCCCCACCTAGCACGGCCAATTTGATTATATAAAATTAATTAAAAAAATAAAACTGGCTATTGGGTAGTTTATCATGAAAATAATTGTTGAACATTTAATTTAAAAGAGTAGAATTTCTATTCAGACATTTATTCAAACTTGCAAATAAACCATTAAAACAAAATAAAGGCACTTATCCAATACCATTTAAATGATTAAATTTAAGAAAGGGCTTAATAAAACTAAAATTTTTTTAAGTTTCAGTACTCACATGGTAACTGATACTTACGCCAGCTTTATAGTGGGACTTATCCCAATACTGGCAGTAAAACTGGAACTTTCTCTTTTTCTGGTGAGTATCTTAACTTCAGTAAATTTTATTTCCAATAATCTCACTCAGCCTGCGTTTGGATACCTTTCAGACAAATACGGCATAAGATACTTCATGATTGCAGGACCGCTGGTTGCCTCTATATTTATAAGCATTCTGGGAGTATCTCCTAATTACTGGTCTATTCTGATCTTTTTATTTTTAGGAAATCTGGGAGTTGCTGCCATTCACCCTCCTACTGCAGCCACGGCCAGCCATGTGGGAGGAAGTAGAAAGGGTTTTTTAAACTCCATAATATCTTTTGGGGGGACTGTTGGTTTTTCAGCAGGTTCATTATTCGTTATTTTAATTATAAATAAACTTGGTCTTAAATTTACCCCTCTGGCTGCTATCCCGGGAATAATTATGGCTCTTGTTCTTATAAAATTTGACCCGTCCATTTTCATGAGTGGAACTAAAAAAATTGAAGCGAGCTTTATCAAAAAAATTAAAAGATTAAAAAAAGCAAAACTAGGCTTGCTTTTACTAATAATATTTGCTTCTTACTCCAGAGATTTAACTGTTCTTTCCATGTTTACCTTTATGCCTTTGTATTTCACGGGTCAGGGAGTGGAACTTATAAATTTCGGATATATAATCCTCGCCTTTATTTTAATAGGAGGAATTGGCGGCCTCTTTGCAGGTTACTATTCGGATAAAATAAGAAAAAGAACTATGGTAATCCAGGCCGGACTGATTATATCTATCCCTCTTTTCTATTTAATATTCAAAGTACCTCTGAGTATATCTATAGTTTTATTTATTCTGGCAGGGTTTTTTGCTACTTCTACTCTGCCTTTATGTATCAGAGTGGCGCAGGATATTTTCCCGGGTAACGTAAGTCTTGCCTCTTCTATTGTCATGGGTGTAAGCGGAGGAATTGCGGCAGCTACTGTTATTCTTGTTGGTAAAATTGCAGATAATATAGGAATGGTAAGGACTATAAACTATGTCTTAATAATCCCAATCCTGGCATCTATGCTATTATTCTTATTTCCGCATGTAAGATCAAAATACAGATAGTAAATTGAAATCTTGTCTGGATTGATATTTGATTTAAAGTTAAAATTGAAATTTGAAATGCCTGCCATTTTTAAAACAGGATAAAGATTTCTAAAAAAATACACAAGTTAGGCGAAAATGAATAGAAAAAACAGCAGCTTTAATAAATTACAGATTTCCCTTTCAGCGGGAAGCCATTTTATTACGGATATATACCAGAGCTTCATAATAGGCCTCATACCGGTACTTACCTTAAAATTCGATCTATCCCTTTTTAAAGTTGGACTTCTTACTGCTACCAGTGTAATTGCAAACAGTCTTTTCTCCCCCATCTTTGGATATTTTTCAGACCGCCACGGGCTAAAATATTATATAATTGCCGGTCCGCTTTTTACTTCTATTTTTTTAAGCCTAATCGGAATACTGCCTAACTATTATTTTATACTGGCTTTTTTATTTCTAGGGAATTTAAGCATCGCTGCTTATCACCCTGCAAGTGCTGCCATCGCCGGACATTTTGGCGGCAGCAAGAAAGGCCTTGGAAGCTCAATTATCAATTTTGGAGGAAATTTTGGAAATGCGCTTGGTGTACTCCTGATAATATTAATCGTTGAAAAACTCAACATGAACCTTACTCCCATCGCTATGGTTCCGGGAATAATTATGGTAATTGTTCTGTTTAAATTCGTCCCTAATACATCATTTAGGAATAAGGCAGAAAATACTCTTAATTTCTTTTCAAGAATTAAAAAAGTAAATAAAAGAAAGATTTATCTTTTATTTTTGATTATGTTTACTATTTATTCCCTGTATATTATGTGGATCACCCTTATAACCTATATGCCCTTATACTATACCAGGGCAAATATAACCCTTATAAATGTAGGAACGATTATGCTTTTTTTCGGAATGCTAGGTGGAGCGGGAGGTCTCCTTTCCGGATTCTTATTCGACCGTTTTAAAAAAGGCAGCTTAATTATCCAGATTGGCTCTGTTCTAGCCGCACCTATATTCTTTTTCACTTTCAGAACTACAGGTCTTATCTCTATAATACTTTTTGTTACCGGCGGATTTTTTCTGATTTCAATTCAGCCGGTATGTATCAGAATGACTCAGGATCTACTACCGGGAAATATAAGCCTGGCATCTTCTTTGATTCTGGGATTCAGTCCTGGAATTGCTGCCATTACCATGATTTTTCTGGGGAAAGCTGCAGATATCATCGGAATTGTGACTCTAATAAACTATGAGATAATTCTTATTATATTTACCATGCTAATGCTTTTTGGCTTTCCACTGGCTGAAAGAAGTTTAAGAGATGAAAAAAACAATCAGTAAATCAGTTAAAATAACCCCTGTAAAGGACTTCCATAAAAAATCCGGAAACACCCTCAATAGAGTATACATTACTTCTATCTTGCTAGTTTTAATATTTCCAGAACATCATTTTTATCCAGTCTGACAAAATTGCCCCTCGGTCCCCCTTCTGTACATTTTTCAGCCATCTCCTCCAGTCTGTCGTAAGGAATATTTGCTTCCTTCAGGGTGATGGGCAGTCCAATTTTTTTATAGAATTCTTCCAGCCTCTTTATTCCTTCCAATGCCACTTTTTCAACATTCTTAAAGTCGGCTTCCACATTCCACACTCTTACAGCAAATTGTGCAAATCTTTCCACATCCTGTTTGTATACGTATTTCATCCATGCCGGAAAAATAATAGACAGTCCTGCACCATGGGCAATATCATAAATTCCGCTAAGTTCGTGTTCTATACCATGTGAAGCCCAATCTCCAATCCTTCCTGTACCCAGTAAGTCATTATGGGCAATAGTACCTGCCCACATAATTTCAGCACGGGCCTGGTAACTATTTGGTTTTTTCAACACTAATGGAGTATTACCAATCACTGTTTCTAATGTGGCCTCACACAATCTGTCAGTAAGATCAACATTTTGAACTCTTGTGAAATACCTTTCCATCACATGAGCCATTATATCCGATACTCCACAAGCAGTCTGGTAAGGAGGAAGAGTATATGAAATCTCCGGATTCAATATGGCAAACTTTGGCCGCAACATTTCACTTTCAAACGCTCTTTTATAGGAGCCTTCCTCTTTTGTGATCACTGTAGCGACACTGGTCTCACTGCCAGCAGCAGGTATGGTAAGAACCACTCCCAGAGGAATAACTTCCTTTGCCACTGCTTTTCCGGTATAAAAATTCCACACATCCCCCGGGTAAGTAACTCCTGCTGCTATTGCCTTGACCGAATCAATTACACTTCCCCCGCCCACAGCAAGAATAAAATCAACTTTCTCCTTACGGCAGATATCTATTCCTTTTTTTACCATGCTTAACCTGGGATTAGGCTGAACACCTCCCAGCTCAATTATCTCTAATCCGGCATCCTTCAACGATTTTAAAACCTTATCATAAAGTCCGTACTTTTTAATACTTCCCCCGCCATAGTGTAATAAAACTTTGCCGCCGTACCTGGCCGTTTCA
>JADHVN010000065.1 GCA_016783995.1 Actinomycetota bacterium | reverse complement strand
TTAATAAATATGGTGGAATTTGTGAAGCTAAATTGTTGAAAACATACCCCAGGTGTATGTTTTCAGGGACTTGAAAAGACGGACTGAGTCAACGACGAGGGAGTCTGCGGCTCTGCAGCGAGCGAAGCAAGACGAAAGAACAAGTCCCCCTTCGCCCACCAGTAGATTTAATAAATATGGTGGAATTTGTGAAGCTAAATTGTTGAAAACATGCCACAAGTGCATGTTTTCAGGGACTTGAAAAGACGGTAGTGGGGATGTAGTTCAGTGGGAGAACGCTTGTCTGGCAGACAAGAGGTCGGCGGTTCAAGTCCGCTCATCTCCACCAGTAAATTTACTGAATATGGTAAAGGATGTTTAATCCAGATTGTGTAAAATATGCCGGTGGTGCATATTTTACAGGACTTGAAAAGACGGACTGAGTCGAAGACGAGGGAGTCTGCGGCTCTGCAGCGAGCGGAGCGAGACGAAAGACCAAGTCCGCTCATCTCCACCATTTTATATTAATATTTTTGAATAGAGGTATTTGTAATTTTATTAAATTTTAATAATAGGAAGCTATTCCCTTGATTGAAAATTTAAATAATTTCTTAAGGAAATATAATTACAGAGCCGAAATTATTCCTTTCAGTAGGTTAAGGGAACTGGAAGATGAAATCAACAGTTTCTATGAAGACAAATATATAGATGAGTCAATATATAAGTTATACCTGAACAATTTTTCATATAATATTAAAGAAGATTCTTTTAAACCCGTATCTGTAATAATTATTGCTGTCCCCCGGTCCCAAAACAGAATATATTTCAATATTGAAAACAAACGCTTTCCGGTTATAATTCCGCCTGTCTATATAGAGCAGAAAAAGACGAATCAGAAAATCAAAGCAATTCTTGACTGGTATTTATTGGGTACAGGATATATGGTTTTACCTGCCCGGCTGCCGGAAAAGATGATGGCAGTTTATAGCGGGTTAAGCCGGTATGGAAGGAATAATATTTCTTATGCCCGTGACTTTGGCAGTTTTTTTCATCTAACCAGTTTTTTCTCAAATATTAGCTGCGATTATGATAACTGGTATGAGAAAAAAGAACTGGAAAATTGCCTGGATTGCAAAGCCTGTTTAAAGAATTGTCCTACCGAAGCTATTACCGCTAAACGTTTTTTGCTTCATGCAGAGAGGTGTTTGACCTTTTTTAACGAAGAACCGGGAAACTTTCCGGCATGGGTTAAACCTGAGTCACACAATTGTCTGGTTGGCTGCATGAAATGCCAGATTGCATGCCCGTATAATAAACCTTTTATTGATTACATTGAAGATGCAGGGGAGTTTACTGCAGAGGAGACTGAAATTTTGCTTCAAAACCTGCTGGCTGAAAAGCTTCCGTCTTCAATAATTGAGAAATTAAACTTTCTTGATTTACAGGGATATGTTGGTGTTATACCAAGAAATTTGACGGCATTGCTTAAAAAAGAGAGTTTATAAAAAAGAAAAAAAACACTAAAGATATAATCGACATTTATTTTTATTTAGAAAACTTGAAATAGGAGATTACGATCAAGCTAGGAATAATAGGCCTTCCCAATGTGGGAAAGAGCACACTGTTTAATGCAATAACAGCTGCTGGTGCAGAAGCTTCAAATTATCCATTTTGTACCGTAGAGCCAAATATTGCTGTAGTACCTATTCCTGATAAAAGGCTGGAGGAATTAGCCAAAATAGTTAGTCCAGAAAAAATTATCCCCACGACTATTGAATTTGTAGATATCGCAGGGCTGGTAAAAGGTGCCAGTAAAGGTGAAGGGCTTGGAAATAGATTCCTATCTCATATTCGTGAAGTAGATGCTATTATTCATGTTGTAAGATGTTTTAAAGATGAAAATGTGTCACATACATATCCTGATGTAGACCCTGTAAGAGATGTTGAAGTAGTGAATCTGGAATTAATTCTTGCAGACCTTGAAAGCCTTGAAAAAAGGATTGATAAGGCACACAGGATGGCAAAAAGTGGTGAGAAAAAATATATAACTGAATATGAACTGCTGGGGAGAGTAAAAGAAGAACTGGTAAAGGGGATTCTCCTGAGGAATATGGAATTCAGTGGTGAAGAAAGAATGGTTGTAAATCAACTTTTCTTACTCTCTGATAAGCCAGTTATATATGCTGCAAATATAGATGAAACTGATCTGGGAAAGGATATGGAAGATTTAACAGCTGTAAAAAAGCTCTGGCAATATGCTTCTAAAGAAAAATCAGAAGTGATGGTAGTAAGTGCAAAAATTGAAGAGGAGATAATAAAGCTGGACCCTGGCGAAAGGGAATTATTCATGAAAGAACTTGGTATTCCCATATCAGGTATGGATAGGTTGTTAAAAGCCTGTTATAAACTGCTGGGGCTCATAAGTTTTTTAACCATAAAACCTCCAGAGGTCCGGGCGTGGACTATCAAGGAAGGCACCAGAGCTCCAGAGGCTGCGGGTAAGATTCATACAGATTTCCAGAAAGGTTTTATATGTGTTGAAGTTATAGATTACAATACTCTTGTAAACATTGGTTCATATGCAGTTGCAAAAGAAAAAGGGCTGGTCCGCCGTGAAGGAAAAGATTATATAATGAAAGACGGAGACGTTGCCTTATTTAAATTTAGTGTATAAATTGAGTTTTCCAGTATTCATTTGTATAATATATTTTAGTCTTTGCAGGCAGTTATAAATCTTTGTTTCTATAACAAGAAAGGATATTCTTGGAAAGAAGAGGTAGGAAAGAATCAATCATAACTTTAACAATAATGTTTATAATCGCTATAGTAATCGTAAGCTGGCTTTCTGGTTTATGGAGTTTCGAGACGGGCAGAAAGGAATTAACTGATGAAGAAAGGTTAACCATTTCTGATTATGTAAACTCGATTTCAGTCCTGGTTCAGAAATCCAATAAAGTTTCTTACAAATTCTTTAATACTATGGCAAAAGCAAAAGAATTATCTATATCCAGGGAGGATCTGGATAGCGAGCTTTTAGAAATAATAGAAGAGAGTAAGGTAATTTTAGAAAATAGTAGAGAGTTAAATCCACCGGAATTTTTTGAGGTTGCACATGGATATTTAGAATTAGTGTTTGATACCAGAAATAAGGCTTATGAAGATTTTAAACCAGCTTTATCTAACGCATTACGGGATCTGGATTTAGACATATCTACTACCCAGATAACAAATACCTTTTTGTATATGTTTATGAGTGATGAAATATATTTGTACTTTCAGGATAAGTTAAAGGAGTCAGGAGAAAAGTTAGGAATAAAAAATTTGACTATAATTGATTCAGTGACTCTTAAGAATAGAAGCCTGACAAACACTCAAAGTGTTATGGAATTTATCTCAGAAATTAAGACTGAACCTGAATTGCAGCAGAGGAGAGGTGTAGCGGTTATTGAAGGCAGTATAAAATTTGATCCTCAGAAGCTTAATGAACAGGGTGACTATTGGATATTGGCTAATGGGCCTAAAATTAGTGTGGCTGTCACAATACAAAATCAGGGCAATGTGGTAGAAAATGATGTAAAAGTGGTCATGAGATATATGACTCAGGATAATATTTCTGATGAAAAAGAATACACTATAAATTCCATCAATCCATCTGAGCAAAAGATTGTACCCATATCAGGGTTCACTGCCTATCCGGGCAGGAAATGTGAACTGGAAATAACAGCCGTTCCTGTACCGGGTGAAGTACGTACAGACAATAATACAGTTAAATACAAATTCATGATGGAAGAGGATTAGAAATACTTAAAAGTTAAGCCGTCATTTGCAATTCTATAACACTTAATATTTTTGTAATAAAAAACTTAAATAAAAAAACTTAAAAAAAGGTTTTCCATATTAAATTTATCGGTTATAATATTATACCTAATTTGTAAAATAAGAATATTTTGTTTATGGAGGATAAAAAGCATAAATTTTTTACTTTGCTGATTTTATCGGATGCCAAATCAAGGATAAGGAAAGTAAAAGTTACACATAATGTGTTAAGATTATTATTTATTGCGTTTGTAATAATCTTAGCCTCTGCTGTAATCCTGGTTTCAGATTTATTTCTTACCCGCCAGAGGTTAAATGAGAATATAGCTGAGCTTGAAAGAGTAGAATATAAGGTCAATTATAAAGAAATAGAACTGGCAAATCTTGAAAAGAAAACCAGGGAGATAGAAACAAAAACAAAAATTCTGGAAAGTTACCTAAAAGAAGTAGAAGACCTTGACCGGATGGTCAGGAGCATAACTGGAAAAGGTGGATATGCTGAGGAGGTAGCGATTTATGTCTCAGATTTGAGTTCTGATATTGAACTTGAAGAAGACCCTAATGAGATTTATTACTATATCAGTGACCAGGAACAGGAACTGGATGATATAGACGCGCTGCTGGATGATCTTCTGAGTAAAGCTCCTGAATTATCCGAGATACTTTCTCGGGATAAGCAGAATATGGAAGACCATATATACTTAATGGAACATACCCCCGATATGAGGCCTACATATGGAGAGTACACATCACTCTTTGGAGAAAGAAGATGGGGCTACAGGCATAAAGGACTGGATATTGCCAACGATGTTGGTACCAAGATACATACAACTGCCAGCGGGGTAGTAATTTACGCAGGCTGGCATGGAAGCTATGGCAGGAAAGTTATAATTTACCATGGATTTGGTCTTAATGATGCTAAATATAGTACCGTTTATGCACATCTTAGTAAAATATATGTTAAAGTGGGAGATGAGGTAACTAAAGATGATGTAATAGGGACAATGGGAAATACCGGAAACAGCACAGGATCACATTTGCATTATGAGGTTTTAGTAAATGGTATTCCTAAAAATCCAATGGATTTTTTCAAGTAAATGTTAATCTTAGCTTACAGAACTTGTTTTGTTTTATATTATTTTCAATCAATAAAATATATGGCCAGTATTTTTTATTATCAAAGTTTTTAGGTATATTAATATGAGTATAAAAAAGAAAATAGCATATTTAGGCCCACCGGGAACATTTACCGAGGAAGCCCTGGATAAATTTATTAAAGATATAAGTCAGGTAAAAAAGATATCTTTCCCCACAGTTGCAGATGTAATAAGGAGCGTGGACAGAGGTGAAGCTGATGAGGGGCTGGTTCCTATGGAAAATTCTATTGAAGGATCAGTAAATATTACCCAGGATATTCTTACCTTTGAAAGTGAAGCAAAGATAATAGGTGAAGTGACTATTCCAGTTAAACACAGTCTTATTGGTAAGAAAAATATTAAGCTTGATAATATAAAGAAAGTTATATCACATCCTCATGCAACTGCCCAGTGCAGGAAGTTTTTATCAACAAACTTAAAGGGTGCTGAGATAATTGCTGCTAATAGTACTGCCGAGGCTGTCAAAATCCTAAAAGAAGAAAATGACGATATCGCTGCCATAGGAACAAAAACTGCTGCAAAAATATATGATCTTGAAATAATAGAAAATGACATTGAAGATAATAAGGATAACAAGACCAGATTTGTTTTTATTGGAAATAGTATTCAGCCAAAAACAGGGAATGATAAAACTTCAATAGTGTGCTTTCTTAAGGAGGATCGGCCAGGAAGCTTGTATAATATATTAAAAGAATTTGCCTGCAGAAACATTAATCTGGCCCGGCTGGAATCCAGACCGGCTAAAAAAGATCTTGGAGATTATGTATTTATGATAGACCTGGATGGTCATCTGCATGATGAGAATATTTTTGAAGCGATTGAAGTCCTAAGAAAAGGTGTGTACCTGGTAAAGATTTTAGGTTCGTATCCTAAATGGATTGAAAGTAGTAGAAAATAATAGAGACGGTAAAGACCAATGATTGATTTAGAGTTATTTAGAAAAAATCCTCAAATTTTTGAATCTGAGATAAATAATAGAGGTTTAAAAATTAATACCAGTATTGGTCTTGAGCTGGACAAGGTAAAAAGAGACCTTATATTTAAGATCGACCGGTTAAGGTCTGAGAAAAATTTGGCTTCAAAAATAATATCAGGACTTAAGGAAGAGGAAAAAAATAAGAAAATTGACCAGATGAAAAAGATAAATGATGATTTAAAAAAAATGGAAGCTGAGCTGGCAGAAGTAGAAGATAAATTTATAATTCATTTTTCAACATATCCCAATCTGTCACAAAGCACAACTCCTGTAGGGAAAGATGAAAGTGGAAATGTAGTTCAATCATATTACGGTAAAAAACCAGAGTTTGATTTTAAGCCTAAGAGTCATGTTGATCTTGGTGTAAACCTGGATATACTTGATGAAAAAAGAGCAGCAAAAATTTCTGGTTCAAGATTTGTTTTTTTGAAGAATGAAGCAGTTCTACTGGAATTTGCATTAATTCAATATGTCCTGGGTATTTTAACCCGTAAAGGTTTTACACCACTATTGCCACCTCTTCTGGTAAAAGAGACGGCAATGTATGGTACAGGATTTTTCCCTGTAGAAAAAACTCAATATTATAAAACTGAACTTGATGATCTATTTTTAATCGGAACTTCTGAGGTTCCGCTTTGTGCTTATCACGGTGATGAGTTTCTGGATGCAGATATGCTTCCTCTAAAATATACTGCTTTTTCTACCTGTTTCAGAAGAGAAGCCGGAACTTATGGCAAAGACCTAGGTGGGTTGTTTAGAGTTCATCAATTTGATAAGGTTGAGATGTTTATCTTTGCTCATCCTGAAAAATCCTGGGAGGAATATGAAAAATTAAGGGGAACACTTGAAGAAATTATGCATGGTTTCAAGTTTCATTACAGGATTGTAAATATGTGTACCGGTGATATTGGGGCTCCTAATGCTAAAAAATATGACCTGGAAGCCTGGCTTCCCGGACAGAAGAGGTACAGGGAACTGGCGTCATGCAGTCATGATACGGATTTCCAGGCAAGAAGATTGAATATAAAGTACAGGGATGGAAAGAAAAAAGAACTGGTTCACACCATGAATAGTACTGCCTGTGCGGTGGGAAGGACCTTGATAGCTATTTATGAGAATTATCAGGATGGTGATGGGAATATAAAAGTTCCTGAAGTGCTGCAGCCCTATATGGGCGGGATAGAGATAATATCCAGAAAAAAATGGGACAAATAGTATATACAATTGTCTTTTAATTACTGACTGCAGGTCGCAATGAGAAGTACATTTATAAATCCAGAGTTTATGTTATAATTTGTCTTTGCCTGGAGAGGTGGCAGAGTGGTTGAATGCGGCGGTCTTGAAAACCGTTGAAGGTTTATATCTTCCGTGGGTTCGAATCCCTCCCTCTCCGCCATGAAGATACTTTTGTTTGCAAAGATTAATATAGTTAAGCTGTGTAAAATATGCCATAAGTGCATATTTTACGGGATTCGAAAAGACGGACTGAGTCGAAGACGAGGGAGTCTGCGGCTCTGCAGCGAACGAAGTGAGACGAAAGACCGAATCCCTCCCTCTCCGCCATGAAGATACTTTTGTTTGCAAAGATTAATATAGTTAAGCTGTGTATACAAAATAAGGTAAAAAAGATATACTTTTCCAAGGCTAAAATTTGAAAAGAGCTGGTAAGTAATTATTAATGATGGAAGGAAGTTATGGTAGAGAAATATACAGAAAATACA
>JADHVN010000064.1 GCA_016783995.1 Actinomycetota bacterium | reverse complement strand
AACCCATAGCTGCATTTATCCTGCCCCAGTTTAGATCTTCCCCGAACATCGCAGCCTTAAATAGATTTGAGTTCGCAATTCCCATGGCCAGTTTCTTTGCGTCAACTTTACTTTTAGCATTTATTACTTTTATATTGATTAATTTGGTTGCTCCCTCACCATCCAGAATTATTTTCCTTGCAAGATCTTTCAGCACGAATGACAGTGCATTTTTAAATTTTTTATAATATTTATCCTTTTTATTTTTTATCTCAATGCCGCTTTTAGAATTTGCAATAACTATTACCATATCATTGGTACTCTGACATCCATCAATGTTTATGCTGTTAAAACTACTGTCAACTTCCTCTAAAAGTATTTCGTCTAGCAATTTTTTTGATATCTTAATATTGGTGGCAATAAAAGATAGCATGGTAGCCATATTTGGCTCAATCATGCCCGAACCCTTTGCAATTCCGCCAATTATAATATCACTGTCACCTTCAACTTTAATACTTACCGCTATTTCTTTAGCAACAAGGTCAGTAGTCAGTATTGCTTCAGCAGCGCTATGACCATCAGTACCGCTTAGTTTGCATGCACATTGCTTAATGCCCTCTTCTATTTTATCCATTGGTAACTGTTTTCCAATCACCCCGGTTGATGAAGCTATTATACTGTCCTTATCAATCCCTAGATATTTACTTGCAATCTCAATGGTCTTTTTTGTATTCTTGTAACCCAGCTCTCCAGTACAGGCATTGGCAATGCCGCTGTTGATAACAATAGCCTTAATATTTCTGTTCTTTTTAAGCTGTTCTTTAGTTACAATAACCGGCGCCGCCAGAAATTTATTAGTGGTAAAAACTCCACTGCAGGTGCTGTCTTCAGGTGTATATATAATACACATATCAGGTTTTCCCGAGCCCTTTATTCCACTATGGCATGCAGCAGCATAAAACCCCGGAACACTGGTAATAGTCCCATTATTTATGATATTAAATTCAATATTCTGTTTACTGTAATCTGTATTCACCTTAAAAATTCTCCCCATTATTTGAAATAATTATATTTAAGAAAATATTCCATTAAACTGTAAGCCTTCTTTTTCATCAAAACCCATCATTATATTCATATTCTGAACCGCCTGTCCTGCAGCGCCTTTAAGTAGATTATCAATTACACTGAATATTTTTAATGTGTCCGTCCTAACATCCAGGCAAAAACCTATGAGGCACATATTGGTGCCCACTACATCTTTAAGCTGGGGTATTTTTTTACCCATAAATTTTACAAAAGGTGAACATTTGTAAAAATTTTCAAACAAACTGCATATTTGCTCTTCAGTTTTTTCTTCCCCAAGTTTACAGTAAATTGATGTAAATATCCCCCTGGTCACAGGCAGAAGATGAGGGGTAAAGCTTACTCTATATTTCTTACCGCTAATATTTTCGATCTCTTGCTCTATCTCTCCGGTATGCCTGTGTCCTTCAGCTGAATAAGCATAAAAATTATTATCCAGGCTGCCAAACAAATATTCATCTTTTAATTTCCTTCCTGCACCACTAACTCCCGATTTTGAATCAATATTAATATCCTTTATCTTGATATTGCTTTTCAGTACCGGAGCAAGCCCCAGCAAAATGGATACCGGATAGCAACCAGGATTGGCAATATATTTACTTTTCTTTATTTTGTCTTTGTTTATTTCCGTAAGACCGTAAACAAAATCAGAAAGTTTTTCCTTTAAAATATGCTCGGTCCCGTACCAGTATTTATAATCATCAGAGCTCTTCAACCTGAAATCAGAACCCACATCTATAATTTTAAATTTATAATTACCGGATATACCCTTTAAAAATCCCATTGATTTTAAAGGCGGAAGACATAAAAATATCAGATCGATTTTTTCCAGATCGCCTTTTTTAGGTTTGAAGGTAAAAGCTAACTTCGTATCTCCATTATCCTGATATGACGGAAATACCTCGCTTACAAGTAAATTTTTATAGGTCCTGGAGGTCACAAAACTTATTTCAACATATTTATGCCTGTTCAGTATTTTTACCAGCTCTATTCCTGTAAATCCGGATCCCCCAATAATACCTACTTTAATATTTTCCTTCATAATCATACCTTTCTATTCCTTTAAATTGAATATTATACACTTAAATTAAATATTATGCAATATTTATTATTAAAAAGTTTTTTCAGGTATCAGAAAAATACTTCCATACTATTTATTGCAGAATGAATAAAATCCGGAATTATTTTTTAGTGCAGTTTCTATTCTTCTATTAGTGGCCAATCATTGTTAAAATAAAAAAAAGAATCTTCTAACACATATTACGCAATAAATCTGGCATATATATCTCCACTGAAAGCAGTCTTATAAGGTATGGATAAAAGGACATTACATATTTTGCTGTCATCAACCCATTCTGGCAAAGCAAGGACCATTGACTCGCCAAATGAGTAATTAAATTGAACGTTTCCAATAGCAGCAAGATGTTTTATAGACTCTACAGCCAGGTTAATAAGTTTTGGAGTAGGAGTAAATTCAAAAGAAATTACTTTAACCGATTGGGATAAACCCTTAATAACCTGGTACTCAAATCCCTCGACATCTATCTTGCACACTGTTGGGCTTCCATATTTTTCAATTAATCTGTCTAAAGTAGTAACCGGAACTGTAACATTCTTGTGCCATTGGAAGGCTGAGGTAGATGTAAAAAACATATCACTATCTCTGACACAATCTATCCATTCCTTAGACATGGATGAAACACTATGTGAATTACTTAGTATTAAGTTTCCTTCACCTTCTCTTGCTCCTAATGCCTTATGAACTAAAAACACCTTATCATTATTCCCATATTTTTTCAGTAATTTTCGCATACAAATATTTTGAGGTTCAACAGCCACTACAGTAGCCCCAAGTTTAAGAAAAACTTTAGTTCTATTGCCGATATTAGCGCCTATATCAAAACACAGGTCACCTTCATTAACAAATTGAGAGTAAAATCTTAACAACTTTCGTCTGCTCAGGACATTTGATATGACTAAAACTGTAACATACACAATATTATATAATCTAAAAAACCTGAGTGATTTAACAAAAATACTTAATGCTTTTATAGGTATCAAACCCGATTTAATACAACTTGCCTTACTGTCATTTCTTATTTTAATTTTTCTAATGTAATTCATAAAATAACTTTTTATTTAAAATATTATACCTTTCTGACTCAGCAATCTGCTAAACAGCAAGAATAATCAAAATTATCAATATTAGCAGTAATTATTTGGAATTGTATAATAATTAAAATATTTACCCTATCAATTTTAAGGAACATTATTAAACATAAAATGAGTAATTATTATAACTTTTTTTATAAAATATATCTATATATCCAACAATATTTTCATAATTCCATCCTATATCCGTCATAAGCTACAACTACATCAATTTCCCCCTCTGTATATTCTTCCAGCCTGCCCGCAAGTTCTTTTTTATCCATAGTAACTATTTGTTTGCCACAGTGGGTCACAATTAA
The DNA here is from genome assembly GCA_016783995.1 of Actinomycetota bacterium. The sequence continues at coordinate 4,149 of JADHVN010000064.1, read as the reverse complement.
ACTGCCAATATTATATTTTTTACACCAACCTATTATAGTCTTAACCCTGGTATGTCCGTATAATCTGTCATCTTTCCTTCTGACCATGTTTATATTAAGACTGGACCCATCGGCAATCAGTAAATCGACATCTTTTAATACTACGTCTTTATCTTCTTCAAAATCCAGAATATCCGGGGCATAAATTAAAGTCTTATCACCTTTAATTTTATATCCTACTGCAGGGCATCTAATAGAATGAATTACTTTGTATGCAGTAATCTGCAGATTTTTAAGCCTATATTCCCTGCCACCTTCGAAAATCCTGTAATCTTTAGGCTTATATTTACTGTAGTCAAGGACAATTCTGGTTAAATAGACCGGGATATTTATCCTATTTTCATCTTCAAGTGTCCATATGTAATGGTCGGGATGGGCATGAGTTATTAAAATGAAATCAAAATCATTTATTATATTTATCAGTTGTGGATTATATTTTATACCGAAATCAATAAGTGCGCTTGTTTTTTTATATCTTATAATTAGAGATGAGTGATACTTATGTTCTGCGCTGCTTTCTTCAATCTCACCTCTTGTGCCTGGAAACTCGATTATCATGTCTTACTTATTCTCTAATCCTGGCATTAAATTTCTTGCCCAAACTTTCCAGTATTCTATTTACTATTATCTCTATCTCTATGTCCTTTAAAGTTCTGGTGTCATCCCTGAAACTCAGGGAGTAAGCCATACTTTTCTTGTCCTTTTCTATCTGTTCCCCTCTGTATATATCAAAAAGTCTTATCTTTTTAAGCAGTTCCGTCCCGTTTTCTTTTATTTCATTTACAATATCTTCACTCTTTATTTTATTATCAACTACAATTGCAAGATCAATATCTATAGAAGGAAATGCAGGTACGAATTTATATTTTTTGGTCTCTTTTATATTATTTATAAATTTATCCATATCCATTTCCATATAATAGGCATCCTGTCCGGTTTCAGTCTCCTCTATTATTACCGGGTGAATTTTGCCAATTATTCCCACATCCAGATCTTCAATGTTGGCTATTCCGCTGATCCTGGGGTGGAAAAATCTGTACTGTCTCTCTTTTATCCTTAAACTGCCATAAGGATAATATCTCTTGCATATAAATTCTAAAATACCTTTCAGATCATAAAAATCAAAAGCTCTTTCCTTTTCATCCCATCCTTTCTGTGCTGCTTTTCCGGTTAACATCACCCCGAGCATATTTATTTCAAAAGGCAATTTACCAGAACTGTTTTTCTTAAAAACTTTTGATATCTCAAATATTCCAATATCTTTTATATTATGGTTAATGTTATCTTTAATATTTTTCATAAGTGCCGGAAGAAGCATTGGCCTTAACAGCTTGAAATCTTCATTAATAGGATTTAATATCTCTACATTATTCTTATACCCATCTTCCAGATTTATTTTAAATTTTTTAAGTGATTCAGCACTAATAAAAGAATAGTTTATAACTTCAACCAGTCCAATATAACAAAGAGCCTGTCTGATATCTTTAATTGTTTTCTGATATAGACTATATTTTCCACGCCTGTCGCTTGCTGAAGTAGGAATAGAATCCAACCTGTCGTACCCATAAATTCTTGCTACTTCTTCAACAAGGTCGATCTCTCTTTCAAGATCTTCATATCTAAAAGAAGGAACAGCTGCCTCTATGATATTATCTTTTATTTTGTTACTGATTTTTAAATTTGTAAGAATGCAGGATATCAAACCTGCATCAATATCTTTGCCCAGAACCTGGCCGACTTTGTCTACTCTTAAATTAATCTTTCTTTCTCTTTCTACTTTTTTAAAATTATCATATATACATTCTTCCGTTTTAAAATTGGCCACTTTTTCCAGTAGATCTTCAAACCTCCCTATTGCAAATACAGTAAGCATTGGGTCAATTTTTTTTTCAAATCTGTTTGAAGCTTCAGACCGGAGCCCAATTTTTTTAGAAGTCCTCATTATGGAAGGTCCGTAAAAATTTGCCGATTCCAGTAATACATTTTTTGTATTCTCACTTATTTCAGTATCCTTTCCACCCATTATACCAGCAATAGCCACAGCTTTATCTTCATCTGCTATTACCAGTGCATCATCATCCAGTATCCTTATGGAATCATCAATAGTTTTTATATTCTCCCCTTTTCCTGCTCTTCTGACTATAATCTTATTTGAATATAACATGTCTTTATCAAAAGCATGCAGCGGTTGACCGGTTTCCAGCATAACATAATTAGTCAGGTCAACAATTAAATCTATTGGTCTTACATCACATAGGATAAGCCTGTTTTTAAGCCACCGAGGCGACTGGATGTTGGGTATATTTCTAAACAGTTTTGCCGAATATCTTGGGCAAAGATTATAGTCATCTATTTCAATTTTAAATTTAGAATCTATATTCAGTCTTTTTTGAAAATCATATTCACCAGTTATAAAATCAGCGCCAATTAAAGCGCTGATTTCCCTTGCAATTCCTATTACACTCAGGCAATCAGGCCTATTGGGCGTAATCTCAAGCTCCAGTACAACATCATCCAGACCAACTGATTTTGAGAAACTATCACCTACCTCACAACTATTATCTAGAATCATAATACCTCCTGATTCGGAAGAAAGACCTAATTCCATTTCTGAGCACATCATTCCTTCGGAAATCTGACCTTTTATTTTACTTTTTCTTATAGTAATATCCTTAACTTTTGCTCCGGGTAGCGCTACAGCAACTCTATCTTCCTTTTTAAAATTTTTAGCGCCACAAACTATGCTCAGCTTACTTGAGCCAATGTCTACTTCACATAATGATAATTTATCAGCATCAGGATGAGAAGAAAAATCAACGATTCTACCAATAATTATATCCTTATATTTATCACCTATATATTCAACTTTTTTTACTTCAGTTCCACTCATAGTCAGAGCACTTGCAATATTTTCAGGTTCAAGCCTTTCAGCATTTAAAAATTCGCCTATCCAGTTTAATGTTACTTTCAATCTTTAAGCTTCCCTCTCTATCAAATATTTCCTTAAGATAAAGATCATTTTAAAAGATAACCGGTTATCAAACATATATCAGATTAATGATATTGGAAGTTAAAATTGATTGATAAATCTCAGGTCATTTTCGAAAAATAACCTTAAATCATCAATGCCATATCTTAACATGCAAATTCTCTCTATACCCATTCCAAAGGCAAAACCACTAACTTCTTCCGGATTATATCCTACAAATGAATATAGATTCGGATCTACCATTCCAGCCCCAAGAATTTCAAGCCATCCAGACCCTGAACATACCCTGCATCCTTTCCCACCACAAATATTGCAGGAAACATCAACTTCAGCGCTCGGTTCTGTAAACGGAAAATAATGAGGCCTGAATCTGACTTTCCGGTCCTTTCCAAAAATTTCATGGGCAAATGTTTCAAGTGTCCATTTAAGGTTACCGAAATTTATGCCTTTATCTATTACCAGGCCCTCTATCTGAGTAAACATAGGAGTGTGTGATACATCATAATCTCTTCTATAAGCTTTCCCCGGTACTATTATTAGTAAAGGAGGCTTGTGACTCTCCATATATCTTATCTGAACTGGTGAAGTATGAGTCCTCAATAATATATTTTCGGAAATAAAGAATGTATCATGCAGGGATCTGGCTGGATGGTTCCTGGGTGTGTTTAATGCTTCAAAATTATAATAATCAGTTTCCACTTCGGGACCCTCCGCTATTTCGAACCCCATCCCGATAAAAATTTCTTCAATTTCTTCAACAACCTGGGAAATGATATTCTTTCTACCCGTACCGGTGCTTCTTCCCGGCAGTGACAGATCTATACTTTCTTTCCTCAGTTTATTTTCATACTCAATATTTTTAAAAATTTTTTCTTTTTTTAAAATATCTGATTCTATTTTATTTCGCGCAGTATTTGATTTTTTTCCGGCTATTGGTTTAATATCATCGGGTAAATCACCAATGTTCTTTAAAGTTTTAATTAAAAAACTTTTTTTCCCAATATATTTTGTTCTTATCTTATCTAATTCAATTAAATTTTTTACCGTTTCTAATTCTCTGGTAAAATTATCCAGTTCTGTCTTTATCTTTTTTTCTAACTGGTCTATATTTTTTTCTTTTT
>JADHVN010000063.1 GCA_016783995.1 Actinomycetota bacterium | reverse complement strand
CTATCCTGAAAGAATTCAATATTCCTTATATTATTTTAGGCAGTACCCAAAAAAAGAGGAATGTTGTAATTTACCATGGTAATGAAATCAAGTTGGATATTGACACTTGCACCCTGCTTGCCTGGTGGGAGTCAACAAGTGATCAACTTGAGCAGCACCAGATGAATCCATCACTTGCAAAGAAACAAACAGATGCTAACAGCAGATCTGGCCCAGTATATCATCTGTCCTTTCAGCCCGGCAATACACCAGCAGAACTGTTGTCGCGTGTAGAAAAGCCAAGAGTTGCAATCATCCGGGAAGAAGGCAGCAACGGTGATCGAGAAATGGCATCTGCATTCTTTTCTGCTGGATTTGAACCCTGGGATGTCACAATGACTGATTTGCTCAGCAGCAGAAGTAATAATATCTCTCTTGAGAAGTTTAGAGGTGCAGTGTTTGTAGGAGGGTTTTCATATGCAGATGTTTTAGACAGTAGCAAAGGCTGGGCTGGCATAATCAGATTTAATCCAAAGCTGCGGGAAATGTTTGATAATTTCTATGATAGACTGGACACATTCTCGTTAGGTGTATGTAATGGTTGTCAGCTTATGACTCTTCTTGGATGGGTGCCCTGGAAGGGAATTCCTGAAATAAAGCAGCCGAGATTTATCCGCAATCCATCAGGGCGGTTTGAATCACGCTGGGTTACAGTAAAGATTTTAAAAAGTCCTTCCATTATGCTTAAAGGCATGGAGGATTCAATTATTGGTATATGGGTTGCTCACAGAGAAGGTTATCTACACTGCCAGGATCCTAAGATCTTATCTGATGCGTCCAGTGCAAAACTTACACCAATACTATATGTTGATGACAGGGGAGTGCCTACAGAGAAATACCCGTTTAATCCAAATAGCTCTCCATCTGGTTTTACAGCATTGTGCTCACCAGATGGCAGGCATCTTGCCATGATGCCTCATCCTGAGCGAACATTTCTTCTCTGGCAGTGGCCATGGATGCCCCGGGAATGGAAATCGACTCTGAAGGTTTCCCCATGGCTTAAAATGTTTCAGAATGCTAGAAAATGGTGTGATAAAAACAGTTAATCTGCTCATCCTGCCAGTTTGTTTTAAAAATAATCTTACAGAATAGATTCTTTAGTTTATTTTAAATTTCTATTTGTTATAATAAAGTCAGAGCTCGGTTTTTAAAATAGGAAATCTATTTATAGTAGTAAAAAAATTAATTGCAGAAAAATTTACTATAAGGAAAATTAATTATAAACTAAATAGTTGCTATATCAATTAAAAGAAAACAAGCATAATAAACCAAAAGAAATAAACGCAGTCGGTAAGGGAATTAATGAAAGCTGCGGCGTATTTGGTATTTATGCACCTGGTGAAAATATAGCTGAAATTATATTTTATGGGCTTCAAGCACTCCAGCACAGGGGACAGGAAAGTGCCGGAATTGCAGTATCAGATAGAGAAAATATTTTAGTTTTTAAAGATTTAGGATTGGTATCCCAAGTATTTAATAAGCAAAGTTTGGTTCCCCTGCAGGGTTATATAGGAATAGGCCATACCCGTTACTCAACTAAAGGTGAAAATATCTGGAAAAATTCACAACCCCTCTATTCCATGTTCAAAGATGAAGCATTTACTATAGCTCATAATGGGAATCTAACCAATACTGAAGAAATTAGGGAAGAACAAATAAAAAAAGGTATTAAATTAGAGACTACTACTGATACAGAGATGATTGCATCACTTATTGAAAGTTCTGGTAAAGCAAGCATAGAAGATGCCATCAAAGAAGCAACTGACAGGATCAGAGGGTCTTACTCATTAGTTATATTGACAAGGGATAAATTAATAGGAATAAGAGATCCACATGGTTTTAGGCCTTTAGTATTAGGTAACTTAAAAGGGAATTATGTTATTGCTTCCGAAACATGTGCTCTCGATATAGTAGATGCTGAGTTTATACGAGAAGTAGATCCAGGAGAAATAATAGTAATAGACAAAAATGGTTTAAGGTCACAAATGTTACTTCCAGTAGAGAGAGTTTCAATGTGTGTTTTTGAACTTATTTATTTTGCAAGGCCCGATAGCTATATATACAATAAAAATATGTTTGAGGTAAGGCATAAATTAGGACAGGAACTGGCCAGGCAGTATCCAGTTGATGCAGATATTGTTATCTCTGTTCCAGACTCTGGCACACCTTCTGCCATTGGATATTCAGCTGCTTCCAAGATACCTTATGCACAAGGATTTATAAAGAATAGATATATTGGAAGAACTTTTATTCAGCCAACTCAGGAAGTAAGAGAAATAGCTGTAAGGCTGAAATTAAATCCGCTAAAAGATATTATTCGGGGTAAGAGGCTAGTTGTAACTGATGATTCAATAGTTAGAGGGACAACGTCAAAAAAAGTTGTTAAAATGCTATACAATGCTGGCGCTAAGGAAGTTCATATGAGAATTACATGTCCCCCATTAGCATACCCCTGTTATTATGGGGTTGACATGGCTACAAAGAAAGAATTTATTGCAAACCATAGAACATTAGAGGATATAAGAAAATATTTAAATGTTGATAGTTTAAAATATTTAACAATTGACGGTATTGTAAAAGCAATAGGAGAACCAAGAAATAAGTTTTGTTTTGCATGTTTTAACGGGGATTATCCAGTACAGATTCCCGAGAATTATAAGTTTGATAAATATTCTATAGATAATAAGGAGAAGGTATCTTCTAATGCCTGGGAAAAATAAGGCATCAGTAAATATAAAAAAATATTCTTACAAGAAATCAGGAGTGGATTTAGATAAAGCTTCTAAAGCCATAGATTTAATAAAAGAATCAGTATCTTCGACTTTTTCAAATAATGTTTTAAATGACCTTTCTTCATTTTCAGGTTTATTTAAACTTGATCTTGCCAAATATAAGAATCCAATACTTGCTTCTTCTACTGATGGTGTGGGTACGAAAATGCTTATTGCCAAAGAGGTAAATAATTATCGGTACATTGGGCAAGATCTTGTAGCAATGTGTATTAATGACATATTATGTAGTGGTGCCATACCATTATTTTTTTTAGATTATATTGCATGCGGGAAACTACAGCCTGTAAAAATTAAAATAATTGTTGAATCAATTGCTGCCAGCTGCAGGGAATGCAGGACTGCGCTTATAGGTGGAGAAACTGCAGAAATGCCTGACATGTATGGGAAGGATGACATTGATCTGGCTGGTTTTGTCGTGGGCCTGGTTGACAAGTCAGACATTATAAAAAGAGATTTAGTAAATAAAAATGATATTATTGTGGGTGTATCTTCTTCAGGAATTCATAGCAATGGATTTTCGCTGGTAAGAAAGATAATTGATGATGAGAAATTAGATCTGGGTAAAAAATATAAATGGACAGAAAATAAGGTATTATCTGATTTGTTGCTAACGCCTACAAAACTGTATTTTAAAATTATTTATGAAATTCTACTTAAAAGTAAAATAAGAATCCACGGTATTGCTCATATAACAGGCGGTGGTTTTTATGAAAATATAAAAAGAGTGCTACCTTTTAATTTAGATGCGGTAGTAAATGAGGGAAGCTGGCAGATACCTCGCATTTTTAAAGTTCTACAGGAAATGGGAAATATCAGCAGAATAGAGATGTTTAGAGTGTTCAATATGGGTATAGGAATGATTTTAATTATATCACCAGATGATTTTTATGATATTAGCAGCATTGCTTCAGAGATGGGAGAAGATATTTATAAAATTGGCAGCATAGTTTCAGGTAGCGGAAATGTAATAATTGCAAAGGGCTAGGAAGGGCAATAGAAAATGAAAAAGAAAATAGCGGTTTTTGCTTCAGGATTTGGCTCAAATCTTCAGGCTATCATAGATTATATTGGCAGGGGAAGTTTAAATGGTGAGATTGCTTTAGTATTTAGTAACAATAAAGATGCCTATGCATTAGAAAGGGCAAAAAAACATAAAATACAGACAGTTTGTATGAACCCTAAAGATTTTGCCAGTAGAAAAGAATTTGATTTAAAAATAACTGAGATTTTAAAATCCGAGAAGATTGATTTAATTGTTCTTGCAGGTTATATGCTACTATTGAGCCCTGAACTTGTAGCTATTTTTAAAAATAAGATTATGAATATACATCCTGCCTTACTTCCCTCTTTTAAAGGTACCCATGGAATAAAGGATGCATATGAGTATGGTGTTAAAGTAACAGGAGTAACGGTGCACTTTGTTGATAAGGATTTAGACAGAGGACCAATAATTTTACAGGAACCAGTATATATTGATAATGATGACAGTATGGAAAGTCTGGAGGAAAAAATCCATAGGGTAGAGCATAAAATTTATCCAAAAGCAGTAGAATATTTTTGTGATGATAGATTAGAGATAGTTGGAAGAAAAGTAAAATTAGTATCTGGTTGAATCTAACAATATTAAAGGATTTTTCCCAGTGCGGCAGATAAAAATAAAAAGTGTAGATAAAAATTGTAATTATGTAAAAAAAGGGGAAAAGGAATGGCAGTAAAAGTAAAAAGGGTATTGATAAGTGTTTCAAACAAACAGGGAATAGTTGAGTTTGCAAAAATTTTAGAAGAATTAGATGTTGAGGTTATTTCAACGGGAGGAACCTATCGTGCTTTAAAAGAGGGTGGAATAGGAGTTTTAAAAGTTGAGGAAGTTACTGGTTTTCCTGAAATGCTAAATGGAAGAGTAAAAACATTGCATCCATTTATTCATGGAGGAATATTAGCCGATCGCAGTAACAGAAATCATATTGATGAAGTATTAAAGGCTAAAATAAAGTTGATAGATATGGTTGTTGTAAATCTATATCCATTTAAGGAGACTATATCCCGAGCAGATGTAATCATGGAAGAAGCTGTAGAGAATATTGATATTGGCGGGCCTACAATGATTAGAAGTGCTGCTAAAAATTATAAGAGCGTAGCGGTGATTGTTGACCCAGAAGATTACAAAAAAATTGCTGAGGAATTAAAAAAAGGCAATGGACAAATTTGTGATAGTACCCTTTTTTGTTTGAGTGTGAAGGCATTTCAGCATACATGTGAATATGATAGTGTTATATTTGGTTACTTTGCTGGTAAAAATGAGTACTTAAAAGATTCAAATATAGACTTCAGACATTATCTTGAAATAGGTAATACAAAAGTTGAAAGCGAGCAGATACAGAATGATTTTAAAAAAGAAGATACTTCCGGCCAGTTAAGTAATAATACTTTTAGAAATGATGAGAATAAGTTCAGGGATACATTAAATCTAAAACTTACCAAACTACAGGATTTAAGATATGGAGAGAATCCTCATCAGAAAGGAGCTTATTACAAATTCCAGAATGCAGGCAAAGATAGCTTTGCAAATTGTAAACAACTACAGGGTAAGGAATTATCATATAATAATATCTTAGACAGCAATGCAGCATTTGGAATTGCCAAGGAATTTAAAAATCCTTGTGTTTCAGTAATTAAACATAATAATCCCTGTGGCGCTGCTATATCTGATAATGTTTTAGATGCATATCAGAAAGCATATGAATGTGATCCTGTATCAGCATTTGGAAGTGTTGTCGCCAGTAATATAAAATGGACTGCTGATGCTTCAGAATTTCTTATGGATAAATATGTTGAAGTCTTAATTGCGCCTGATTTTGAGGAAAAGGCACTTGAAATTTTATCTGAAAAGAAGAATTTAAGAATATTGAAAGTGAATTTTAATTTAGAGACTTATATTAATACCCTTGAGTCTGATAGTTATAAACCATGCAGTGTTGATTTGAAAAGTGTTGATGGGGGAATGCTGCTGCAGGATTTTGATTCAGGTATAGATAAGCGTTCTGATATGAAGGTTGTAACTGACGAAAAACCTGACTCAAACCAATGGGAAGATATAATTTTTGGATGGCAGATAGCTAAAAGTGTAAAATCTAATGCCATTGTACTGGTAAAAGGAAAGAGAACAGTAGGGGTAGGTGCTGGACAGATGAGTAGGATTGATGCTGCTAAAATTGCTGTTGAAAAAGCAGGCAGTAATTGCAATGGTTCAATACTGGCTTCTGATGCTTTTTTCCCATTTAAGGATACTATTGAGTTTGTAGCTCCTAAAGGAATTGCAGCTATAATACAACCTGGTGGTTCAGTAAAGGATAGCGAAGTCATAGAATGTTGTAATAAAAATAGGATTTCAATGATTTTTACAGGGAAAAGACATTTTAGACATTAATTTTTTATATTAATATGAATTTATCTGGTATTATTCTGGCAGGAGGAAAAAGCAGAAGGTTTAATTTTAATAAAATAGCAATTAAGATAGGTAAGATACCTCTTTTTATTAATCAAATCTATAAGCTCAGCTTTTTCTGCAATGAAATTTGGGTAAGTACAAATGAGAAAAATTATACTGCAATACACGAAGAAATAAAAAGAATAGAAGATTACCGCAAGTATTTTAATTGCCTGGAAGAAATAAAAGAGATTCCAACAATCAAGGTAATTATAGATGAGGATAGCTTTAAAAATAAAAAATTGACGAATATAGGGCCTATTGGTGGTATTTATTCCGGGTTAAATAATGCTAAGAATTATTATAGTATTGTACTTGCATTTGATATGCCTTTTATAACATATAATCTTCTTAAATTACTGGTGACGGGAAGACAGAGTAATACTAATAAATCTAAGCTAAAAGATGCAGTTGTTATAAAAACTGCTAAAGGTTTTGAGGTTTTATGCAGCTTGTATTCAAAAGGTTGTCTTAATATAATAAAAAGAAATATAGGAAAGAAAAAATATAAAGTATCTGATATATTTAGTGAGGTAGAAGTCAAGATGATTTTAGAGAATGAATTAGAAGGTTATGGTATTGACAAGCTTAATTTTTTTAATATTAACACAAGTAAAGATTATGATGTTTTTATTAGGTTATTTAGTGAGGAGGTATTAAGAAATGATTCCAATAATTTCAATAATAGGTTCTGTAAAAAGTGGAAAGACTTTTTTTATAGAGGCTCTTGTAGGAGAACTGAAGAGGAGAAAATATAAAGTAGGAGCTATCAAGCATTCTGTTCATTCATTTGAGGTTGACAAGCCAGGGAAAGATTCTTTCAGGTTAAAAGAATGCGGTTCTGATATTGGAGGAATATTTTCGAATGATAGCATAGCTTTAGTGGAGAATTTATCGGGTGATGAGGATGTTTATAAGTTGATTTTTGATAATTTCTATAGTACGGATATAGTATTTATGGAAGGGTACAAGAAGGGTAAATTTCCAAAAATTTTAGTTTTAACTTCGGGTGATATTAAAAAAGAGACTGGTAAATTTGGCAAGGATGAAATAATTGCAGTGGTAGGGGAAAGTAAAGTAGAGACTGACCTAAATTATTTTGGAAGATACGAGATAAAAAAAGTAGCAGATTTTCTTGTTGAAAATTTTATAAAAGTCTATGCTGAAAAAGAGATTGAATTATTTGTAAATAACAAGTCTGTAGTTTTAAATTATCAAATGCAGAAAGTAGTTAAAAATGTAATTACTGGAGTAGTTAAGAGCCTCAAAGGTCTGGATGAAGACATAGAAAGTATTGATTTAAGATATAAAAAGAAAAAAAAGTAATACAAATTCTTATATTTTCTAGCATAAATAATTTCAAACCTTAGTTGGTATATAACGAATAGAATTTTATCTCTTGTGCAGAGCATTGGAGATAAAATTTGTTGAACTATGCCGCTAATTTAAGGATTAAATGTAGAGTTTCTTCTATGTAGAAAGTATTAGAATAATTAGAATAAAAAATATTCTAGA